>JAICWY010000122.1 GCA_025934645.1 Vulcanimicrobiia bacterium | reverse complement strand
CAGGAACAGCAGGTTCGCCGCGTTCCACATCAGTTCGATGCTCATCAGCATGATGAGCGGATTACGTTTCATCAGCACGCCCGCGACGCCGATCAGAAAGATCACCATCGAGAGGCTGATGTAATTGACCAGCGCTACGGGAAGCAGATTGGCGTGCACGCTACTCCTCCCCCGCGCGCAGAATCGCTTCGCGCATCTCGCGTTCGACGATGCGTGCGCGTTTGCGCGTGGGCACGTACGGCGCCGCATCGCCCGCGAGCAGAATCACGCCAATGACCGCAACCATGAGAATGAACGCGGTGATTTCGAACGGCAGCAGGTCGGCTGTGAACAGCGCTTTGCCGAAGTCGGCGACCGAGCCGAACGAGTTGGCTGCGCCGACCGGCGCGACCGGTCCTGCAGCCGTCGCGCCCATCCCGGCGGGCGTAATGACGTGCGGCGCATGCGAGATGCCGAAGATCAGAAAGCCGAGCGTCACCAGCACGACAGCGACCGCGGGAATTGCAATCTTCGGCAAGCGGTTCGGACCCATACTGAACGGCGCGACGCCGCTCGAGAGCAGCGCGATGACGAACAGAAAAAGCATCAGAATGGCGCCGCTGTACACGATGATTTGAATGACGGCCAAGAACTCTGCAGCGAGCGAGAAATACATGATTGCCAGCGCCGCGAAGTGCAGGAGCAGCCCGACGACGCTGTACACCGGTTTCTTCGCCGTGACTACGAAGATGGCGCTCGCGATTAAGACGAACGCCAAAATGTAGAACTCGATCACGATTCGGCGAGTCCTTTCTTCTGCGTCTTCAGCACGGTGCCGCGGAACGTGGCATCGTAGCCCTTCTGCCAATCGTCGGTCGATTTAATCTCCGCGACTCGGCCCAAGTCGGCCGGAATGCCGTTCGGGCGATCGTCCGGCGCTGCGCCGACGCCGGCTTCCGGCGGCACGAGAAGCCGGTCTTTCGCGTAGATCAGCGATCCGCGGCGGAGATCGGACATCTCGAAGCGAGGCGTGAGCACGATCGCGTCGGTCGGACACGCTTCCTCGCACATGCCGCAGAAAATGCAGCGCAGTTCGTCGATCTCATAGCGCGCGGCGTGGCGTTCGCCGGGCGAGAGCCGGTTTTCCGGCGAGTTCTCCGCACCGATGACCGTGATCGCGTTCGCCGGACACACGCTCGAACAGAGTTCGCAGCCGATGCAGCGCTCTTTGCCGTCGGCGTAGCGGCGCAGCTCGTGCAACCCGTGGAAGCGCGGCGCGTGCTTCTTCTTTTCCGACGGATATTGGATCGTCGGCTTCTTTTGGAACATGTACTTGAAGGTCACACCCAGACCCGCAAGCAGCGCGCCGACGTTATAAAGCGTTTTTCTTGGCATGAGGGCCTATCCTCGCACGGCGACGACGACGGCCGTCACGATGAGATTGAGAGTTGCGACCGGCAGCAGCACTTTCCAGCCGAACGCCATGAGGCGGTCGTACCGCAAGCGCGGAAACGTCGAGCGCAGCCAGATGTAAAAGAACATGAAGAACCCGACTTTGATCAGGAACCACACGATGCCCGGAACGACGGTCCAGCCGAACGGCGCGGTCCATCCGCCCAGGAAGAGCAGCGTCGCGATGCACGACACCGTGAGCATATTGATGTACTCGGCGATGAAGAACAGGCCGAAGCGCAGTCCCGAATATTCGGTGTTGAATCCGCCGACGAGCTCGGCATCGGCTTCCACCAAGTCGAACGGCGCGCGGTTCGTTTCCGCGATGGCCGTGATGATGTAGATGATGAAGCCGACGAACTGCGGGATGAAGTACCACAGTTTCGCCTGACCGTTCACGATGCCGGCCAGCGAGGTGGTGCCCGCGAGGATCAGCACGCCAATCAGCGACATCGACATCGAGAGTTCGTAGCTGATCATCTGCGCGGTGGCGCGCACGCTGCCTAGCAGCGGATACTTCGAACCCGACGCCCATCCGCCGAGTGAGATGCCGTACACGCCGATCGACGTGAGGGCGAGAATGAACAGAATGCCCGCATTGACGTCGCTAATCGCCCAGATGCTTCCGGGCTGCGGCTCCGCGAACGGAATGACCGCGTACACCGAGAGTGCGGTGACGAGCGAAATGAACGGCGCCAGCCGGTAGATCAGTGGGTCGGCGGTTTTCGGCGTGAGATCTTCTTTCAAGATCAGTTTCACGGCGTCGACGGCCGGCTGCAGCAAACCCCACGGGCCCACACGGTTCGGTCCCGGACGCATCTGCATCCAGCCCATGACCTTACGTTCTGCGAGCATCGCATATGCGAACGTCGTGATGACGATCAGCAGCAGCACCGCCGACTTGATGAGGATGACCCACCAGAGCGACGCCGCCGGCGTCCACCATTGATTCACTGCGACACCCCCGCCAGTGCGGCATCCGCTTTGCGCACGTTGCTCACGCGAACGATCGCGCCTTCATCGAAGACGTTCGCCGGATCGTCCGGCAGGCCGCCGACGAGCACGACGACGCCCTGCGGCAGATTTTCGCGCACTTCAATCAGAAGATCGTGCATGACGTTCTCGCCGTGCGCGAGGTCGACGTAATCTCCCGTCCGCACGCCGAGCGCCGCCGCGCCGGCCGGCGAAATAGCTGCTTCCGGTAAACACCGCAGCGCTTCGATGCGATCGTCGTGCGCGCTCGTTCCGCCGCCGGACCAAATCCGGGTTTGCACCGCGACGCGCAGTTCCTCGGCCGCACCGGTCGCCGCCGCCGCGTTTTCGCGCAGCACGCGCGCGTAGCGTTCGTCCGCGAACGTGAACGTTTGCGGCTGCGAGGCGAGCTTGCCGATTACGGCCGCATCGAGTTCTTCAACGGTCGGCAACGCAACGCCGAGCTGCGCCGCAAGGCCGACGATCATTTCAAGATCGCTCATCGCGCCGGCCGGCGGTTCCAATCCGATAGCCGCATTCACCGGCAACACGTCGCCGGCAACGTTGGTCGTGGTGCCGAGTTTCTCGAACGGTCCCTTCGCGGGAAGCACGAGCGTAGCGACTTGCGCGGTCTCAGTCATGAACATCTCGCTGACCGCGACGAACGGCACTTTACCGAGCGCTTCGCGCACGAATGCTCCATCGGGATAGTGCAGCGCCGGATTCGCTCCGAAGATCGAGAGCACGGCAAGATTGCCGTCCGCGGCCGCCGCCAGCATCGCGCTCGTATCGAGCGCACCAGTGCCGGGCAGCATGCCCATCGCTTCCGCGCCGCGTGCGTTCGGCTGCTCGCCGGTGATGTACGTGACCGCCTCAACGCCTTGCGGCATCGCTTCGATCGCGGTTTTTCCGAGTGAGAGGTCCACGCCGTCCCAAATCACCGCAACGCGTTTGGCATTTTTGGGAAGTGCGGCTATCGCTTCGGAAACGGTCGCTACGTCCGTCGACGGAATCGGCGGCGGATATGGCGGCTCCAGCGATCCGACGCGAATCAGCTTCACGTTCTTTTGGAAGGCGGCTTTACGCACGCGAAGGTCCATCACCGGCGCGCGTTCGGCCGGCGACTCGCCGATCTCGATAATCGCATCGACCGTTTCGAGATCGAGTAACTTACCGGCGCCGCGCCCCGGCGTTGCTTGACGCTGACGGCCCGCGCGCCAATCCAGATTCTCCACGCCCTTCGCGCGCAAGACGTGTTGCAGCAGATACGCTTCTTCGTTTGTCAAACGGCCGCCGCCGATCGCGCCGACGGCTTTCGGATTCGCTTTCGCCGCTTCGCTAATCGCGGTGGCCCAGATTTGCAGCGCGTCGTCCCAACCGATCTGAATCCACTCACCGTTCTGCTTGTAGAGCGGTTGGGTGAGACGGGCGCCGTCTTCGTAGAAGCCGACGTTGTAGCGGCCGCGATCGCACAGCCACGTATCGGAGATCGCATCGTCGGCCTCAACCGACATGGTCCGCATCACTTTGCCGACGCGCACGTCGACGTGCATCTGGCACCCGACGGGGCACTGCGTGCAGGTCGTCGTCGTGCGGCGCAGATCCCATGGCCGTGCTTT
>JAICWY010000008.1 GCA_025934645.1 Vulcanimicrobiia bacterium | reverse complement strand
GTTCCATGAGCCGGCCGATATGCAAAGCGCTAAAGACGTCGGCATTCAGCGCGGGATCTTCCGCGCAGCCGACGGGCACGACCGACTCGATCGCGCCTTCGAACGCGGAGTTGCCCGTCGCGAAGAGCGTCACGTCCAGGCCGCGGCGGCGCATACCGTCGGCAATATTGAACGCGATCTGTTCCCAGGGCCCATAGCCGGGCGGCGGCGTGGGCCAAGTGATCGGCGCCAATACCGCAACGCGGAGTCCTTGAAGGTTCACGGGCACGCTGTTACCCCGTTTTCATGAAAAGCTAGCGGATTCATACGCGGCAAGCACTTCGCGCGCGTGCGCGATCGCAGCGTCGAGCAGACCGGGAGGCTCGACGATCCGAACGTGCGTGCCCCAACCGGTAATTTGCGAGACGGCCGCGGCTTGCGACGGGAACCGCACGCGCAGCGTTTTTTCGCCGTCGCCGTGTTCGAGGATCTGCGCATTCCAAAACGAGACGATCATATCGACCGTGTCGTTGTGCACGCGGAGCGTGACTTCATAGGGATCGGCGCCGCTCTGCATTGCGGCTTGCGAGGCGATCCAATACGCGCCTAAATCGAACGATTCCGGACGCGTGAAGCGTTCCGCCAATTCCTTTACGGCAACGATGCGTTCGGCACGGAACGTGCGCTCTTCGCCGCTGGGATCGCGCGCGATCAGGTACCACACGCCTGCTTTTGAAACCAAACCCAACGGATCGACGGTGCGGGTCGTTTCCGCGCCCGCGCGATCGCGATACTGCAATTCGATCTTGCGATCGTCCCACACGGCGCGGCGCAGCGCGGCCAGCACGCCTGCCGGCTGTTGCGTGCGGTACCAGCGGTTGTGATCCAGCAGGACGCGCTGCCGCACTTTCTGCGCGGCGCGGCGCTGCAGATCGGGCAGAGCACCCTCGAGTTTGTGCAGTGCTTGCTGATGCGCGTTCACGCCCAGGTCCGCGAGCGGATCCGTCGCGGCCGCGAAGAGCGCGTTGAGTTCGTCGCTGCTGAACTGTGCGATGGCTTGACGGTAGCCGTCTGAGAGGACGATCCCGCCGCTGCTTCCGCGCTCGGCATAGAGCGGCACGCCTGCGGCGGCTAACGCCTCGACGTCGCGGTAGATGGTGCGCATCGAGACTTCGAGGGCTTCGGCGAGCTCGCGCGCGCTGCGCCGGTTGCGACCCTGGAGCAGAAGCATCAGCGAAACCAGCCGCTCCGATTTCATATATGACGGTGTATGTCATATATGAGCGCTTATCCTTTGGGGCATGGCAACCACAGCGATTTCATCACCGCGCGGCCTTGACGCCGTATACTACATGGTCCGGGACGTCGAACGGGCCCGGTACTTTTACGAAGAGGTTCTCGGCTTCGAGCCGTCCTTCGTCAGCGAAGCCGGCGAGTGGATCGGGGTCGAGTATGAAATGCCGAGCGGCCAAACGTTCGGGCTCGGCAAGAACGACACGATGACCTGGCGCCCCTCCGGCGGCGCCATGATCTCCGTCGACGACGTCGCAGAACTCACACGCCGCGTCTTCGAAGGCGGAGGCAAAGTCATCGCCGGTCCGTTCGAGTCGCCGGTGTGCTTCGTGAGCATGTGCGAAGACACCGAAGGCAACACGTTTAGTTTGCATCACCGTAAAGACGGGAGCGTTGGATAATGGCTACAACCAGTGCGGCAATTGCGACGGGCATCGATGCCGTCTATTACATGAGCAAGGATTTCGACCGCATCTGTTCGTTCTACGAAACAGTCCTCGGGCTGCAACCCGCATGGAAAGACAAGAGCGACGGCGGCGAGTGGGCTGAGTACGAACTCGCGGACGGAAGCACGTTCGGCCTGGGTCACATGGGTGCTCAGCCGTTCACCCCGGGCGGCGGCGTCATGTTCGCCGTGCCGGATGTAAAAGAGGCGCTGCAGCGCGCGAAAGATGCGGGAGCGACGGTCGTGTTCGATTATTTGGAAACGCCGGCGTGCCACATGGCGTGGCTGCTCGACAGTGAAGGCAATTTGTTCTGCCTGCACAAACGCAAAAGCGCTTAGCGCACTTGCGTACCGGCCTTAAAGACCGCAACCGGGCGTGTCAACGCGCCCGGATCGCGGCCGATATCGGCATCCAGGCATAAGAAGTCGGCGGGCTCCCCGCTCTCCAAAATCCCGCGGTGCAGTCCGATCAGCTCCGCCGCGACGGCGGTTGACGCGTGCAGCGCTTGGTGGGGCGTCATACCGGCAACGCGCTGCAGCATGAGCACTTCATCGGCGTACCGGTCGTGGAAATTGAACGGTGTGCCCGCATCGGAACCGCCCGCGAATTTCACGCCGGCTGCAAACGCGCGGCGCAGGTTCGCTTGCATGTGCTCGTTGATCTCGCGCGCTTTGCGAACGACGAACTCCGGCTGTCCGCCGCCTTCGGCGTGCTCCAGAATGCAACACGGCGCCGTAATGGTCGGCACCAGGTATGCGCCGCGTTCTTTGAAGAGCGCGATAGATTCGTCGTTCAGCAGCATGCCGTGCTCGATGGAGTCCACGCCCGCGCGCAAGGCGTTATTGATGCCTTCCGTGCCGATTGCGTGGGCGGCGACGCGCATGCCGTGCCGGTGTGCTTCCGTGCACGCTTCGCGCATCTCGTCTTCGGTCAGCTGCGCGAGGCCCGGAACGGCGCCTTTGGTCAGGACGCCGCCCGTTGCGATCAGTTTAATGCAGTCGGCGCCGGCGCGGCGCTCTTCGCGCACGGCTTTGCGCGCTTCCATCGGGCTGTCGATTTCACGCCCGACGAACCACCCATGACCGCCCGTCATGCAAAGCACTCGCCCTGCCGCGGCGATACGCGGGCCTGGAATTCGGCCTTCGTTGATCGCGTCGCGCACTTCGATCGCGATGTTGTTGGAGCCGCCGAGATCGCGCATGGCCGTAACGCCGGCGCGCAACGCTTTCGCCGCGTTTTCTACCGCGCGCAATAAGCGCTGACCGGGCGTGAGCAGCGCAAGGCTGCCGACGGTGTCGGCCTCGCCGCTCATCTCCAGATGCGCGTGCGCGTTGACGAGCCCCGGCACGACGCATGCCGCTTCACGGTCGCAGGCGCCGCCCGAATCGCGTACTTCGCGCACCACGCCGTTTTCCACGATGAGATCGACGTTGGCACGCGGCGCATCCAGCGTGCCGTCGTAGAAGATACCGGCGCGAACGATCACCGCGTTACTTCGCCGCGACCGCGCGCTCGAGCGCCTGATACGCTTTGCTGGTCAATTCGTGACCCAGCACGCCGGCGATGAAGCGCGAGGCGTCGCGCACCTTCGCAAGATCGACACCGGTTTCGATGCCCATGCCGTGCAGCATGTACAGCAAATCTTCCGTCCCCAAGTTTCCGGTCGCGCCGGGCGCATACGGGCATCCGCCGAGGCCGCCGCTGCTGGAATCGAAGATGGCGATGCCGTGCTGCAGCGCAGCGTACACGTTCGCGAGCGCCGTGCCGCGCGTGTCGTGAAAATGAAATGCAATTTTGGAAAGGGGAATGTCGCGGCCAAGCGCGGGAACCAGCTCATCTACTTGACTCGGTACGCCGACGCCGATCGTGTCGCCGATCGAGATTTCATCGCAGCCCATGTCCATGAGTTTGCGCGAAACGTCCACGACTTTTTCCGGTTGTACGGCGTCGCCGAACGGAGACCCGAACGCCGTCGAAACGTAGCCGCGCACCCACATGTTGTTCTCTTTCGCATTGCGCACGACGTCGCGGAACGTTTCGATCGATTCGTCGATCGTCATATTGATGTTGCGCTTGGTGAATGCTTCCGACGCCGCGGTGAAGACGGCAATGGACTCGGCGCCGGCGGCTTTCGCGCGTTCGAGGCCTTTCACATTCGGCGTAAGAACGGGATACCGCACCCCGTCACGTTTGCGGATCTGCGTGAAGACGTCAGCTGCGTCGGCGAGCTGTGGAATAGCTTTCGGGCTCACGAATGAGGTTGCTTCAATGAGCGGCAGGCCCGAATCCGAGAGCAAGTCGATGAACCTGACCTTGTCTTCGGTGCGGATGACGGAGTGCTCGTTCTGCAGGCCGTCGCGCGCGCCCATTTCGCAGACAGTGACGAATCGCGGGATACTCATACCTTTGGTTCGCGTTCGACGCGTGGGCGCGGCTGTGCTCCTAAAAACCGCGTAACCGTCCGCAAAGTCAGCGGCCAGACGCGGTCGTTCGCCAAAAATCCCTTGCTTGCCATGATGAACGGGTCGAAATGCCCGATGATATTCATATGGTTGGCATGCGGTCCGGCGATAAAATGCGCCGGGATCCGGCTGCCGAGCGTCGCGGAATCGGCCCATACCAAACCGTCGTTGTCGTAGCCGCGCGAGGGAATGAGTCCGGCGATCGAAAGCATCTTCGCGCCGTGCGGACCGATCCACGGTTCGCTATCGAGCACCCAGTCGTACCAGCCGCGCCGCGTGAACTCCCAATGGCCGCCCGTGCCGTTCAGCCATTTCATGAAGTCCGAGGAGAGGTCCATGTCGCCGAACGCCTTGTCCGGCGTGCGCAGCATCGCGTGAATGTACGGCAGCATATACGTCTGCACGCCCCAATTCGGCGTCGCGATCATGATCGTATGGCTGATTTCTTTCGCGCGGGCCGGATAGCGGCGCAAGAATCCGCGCACCACGAGACCGCCCAGGGAATATCCGAGCAGCACGATTGGAAAGCGGCGGCCTTTGTCTTTGAGCTCCGAGATGAATTCGGCAAAACGGTCGATGCGTTCGCTCAACGTGTCGTTGAATTCGCCGAAGGTGATGCAGTCGATTCCGTAACTCTCCAGCCCCGGAACTTGCGGCGTACCATGGCGCAGCAGATTGAAATGCTCGGGCGGCTCGTTGTAGCCCGGCACCATGACCATGGTCGTGACGATCATTGCAGTTCGAGCAGCAGTGCATCTCCCGCGACGATGTCGCCTTCACGCACGTGCAAGGCGCTCACCGTTGCGGCGGCCGGCGCTTCGATGCGGTGCTCCATTTTCATCGCTTCGAGCACGACGAGTAAGTCACGCGCTTGAACCGCGTCTCCATCCGAGACGGCGATCTTCACGATCTTGCCGGGCATCGGCGAGAGAATGCGGCCGTTTGCGCCGCCGTGTCCGTGATGGCCGGAAGCATCCGGCGACGGCGGTGTTGCAAAACGGAACTCCCACGCGTCGCCGCCGGCAAAAACCGTTACGCCGCCGTCGCGCACGTCCGCATTCGCAGCCCGATCCGCCAGGTCGATCTCTCCCTGGACGTCGCCGGAAAGCCGCCAAACGTTCGCATTGGCAGTCGCCGACGCTTCGATCGCAAAGCTCGTGTCCCCACATTGTAGACGAAGCGGAACGCCGACTCCACCGATACGCCACGGGGCGCGCCTTTCGCGCAGCAACGCCGCGGCGGCCTGAGCGATCGCGGTTCGCGGGATCTCGCGTTTCGCGCTGAAGATCGATTCGTCCAAACGCTCGGCGAGAAAACTCGTCGTCGTATCGCCTGCGCGGTATGCTTCGTCTTTTGCGATCCACAGCAGCAGCGGAACGTTCGCGCGGATGCCGCCGATGGCGAAATCTTGCAGCGATCGCGTCAGGCGTTCGATCGCGGCTGCGCGATCTTCGCCCCAGACGATCAACTTCGCAAGCATCGGATCGTAATAAACGGATACTTCGCTGCCGCGCTGCACGCCGCCGTCCACGCGCACGCCGGGCCCCTCGGGCGGATCCCAACGCGTGATGGTGCCGGTGGAGGGAAGCATGTGATTCGCCGGGTCTTCGGCGTAAATGCGCGTCTCGATCGCCCAGCCGCGCGGCACCGCGTCGCTTTGCGCGATCGTGAGCCGCTCGCCGTTTGCAATGCGCAATTGCCAGTGCACCAAGTCCACGCCGTATGCCAGCTCCGTCACCGGATGCTCGACTTGCAAGCGTGTGTTCATTTCTAAAAAGTAGTAGCCGCCGTCTTCGTCGAGCATGAACTCGCACGTGCCGGCATTGACGTACTGCACCGATTGCGCGGCACGCACTGCGGCCGCGCCCATCTCCGCGCGCAATTCCGGCGAAAGCGCAACCGACGGCGCTTCTTCGACGATTTTTTGATGGCGGCGCTGAATCGAACATTCACGCTCGCCCAGATGGATGGTGTTGCCGTGCGCGTCCGCCAGCACTTGGAATTCGATGTGGCGCGGACGGCGCAGATAGCGCTCGAGCAACACCGCATCGCTGCCGAAGGCAGCCAGCGCTTCGCGCTTGGCCGAGTCGAGCGCTTCGTCGAACGAGGCGAGGTTCTCGACGACGCGCATGCCGCGCCCGCCGCCGCCGGCGCTGGCTTTGATCAATAAGGGAAAGCCGATTTTTTCCGCTTCGGAACGCAGCCGCTCGCGCGACTGATCGTCGCCTTCATATCCCGGAACCACGGGTACGTCGAACTCGCGCACGCGTCGCTTCGCTTCGATTTTGCTGCCCATCGCGGCCATCGATTCGGGCGAAGGTCCGACGAACGTGAGCCCGGCGTCGAGCACGGCGCGCGCGAACTCCGCTCGTTCGGAAAGAAAACCGTAGCCCGGGTGCACGGCATCCGCGCGCAGCGTTTTCGCGGCAGCGATAACCGCCGGGATGTTCAAATACGATTCGGCCGCCGGCGCGGGTCCGACGCAGGCCGCTTCATCCATGAATTGCAGATGGTACGCTTCCGTATCGGCTTCCGAGTAGATGCCGACGGGCGTGATGCCCATCTCGCGCGCGCCCCGCGCAACGCGCACGGCGATCTCGCCGCGGTTCGCAATCAAAAGGCGCCGGATCACGCGATCCATCCCGCTTTGCGGCGTTCCAGAAATGCGCGCAGCCCTTCTTGGCCTTCGGCCGACGCGCGCCGCTCTGCGATCGCTTCCGCGGTGAGCCCGCGGGAATCATCGTAGCCCGATGCCTGCACGCGCGGGACAAGCGCCTTCGCCGCGGCGACGGCTTGGGGCCCTGCGCTCAAAATTTCATTGACGATGCGTTCGATGCAGACGTCGAGCGTGTCGCCGACCACGACTTCGTGCACCAAGCCGATGTGATGCGCGCGTTTCGCATCGAACCGTTCGCCCGTCAGGAACAAAGCGCGCGCGTGCGAGACGCCGATCTTCGCGAGCACGAACGGCGAGATGACGGCCGGAATGATGCCGAGTTTGACTTCGGTGAATCCGAACACCGTTTCCGCGCCCGCGACCGCGATGTCGCAAACCGCCGCCAGACCCGCGCCGCCGCCAAGCGCGGCGCCGTGAATTCTGGCGATGACCGGCTTGGGACAGCGATCGATCGCGCGGAACATATCGGACATGCGCTTCGCGTCTTCGACGTTCTCTTCATAAGAGAGGTCGAGCGAGCTGCGCATCCACGAGATGTCGGCGCCGCCGCAGAAGACCTTCCCCTCGCCCGAGAGCACGACGGCGCGAACGGCATCGTCCTTGCCGATCTCTTCGAAGGCCGCCGTAAGGGCGGTGATGAGTCCGGCGTTAAAGGCGTTGCGGACGTCGGGTCGGCTCAGGCGCACGTGGGCGACCGGGCCCTCCATCGAGCGCGTCAAAACTTGTTCGTTGGCCATGGCGAGCGTCCAGGTTCTATCCATCATCCGGCCGGGCCTCGCAAGCGTTATGATAAAGATGGTGCAGGAGCGTAAGGTCGTTTATCGCCACTCGGCAGTCACGCGTATCACGCATTGGCTCTTTTTTATCGCGTTCTTGGCGTTGGTAAGCAGCGGGCTGCAGATTTTCAACGCGGCGCCGTTCCTGGACGCCTCCGATAAAACCGACCCCCATCATCGCGTCCTGCAGATAAATGCGCCGCGCGACGGCCAAGGACAAACGGTCATTTTCGGCCGTGCCTTTGCTACGACGGGGTGGCTGGGATGGACCGACGACGGCATGGGCGGAAAAACGACGCGCGCCTTTCCGGGGTGGATTACGATCCCGGCGTATCAGGATCTCGCCGACGGCCGCCGCTGGCATCTATTTTTCGCATGGATCATGATCGTCTGCGGCGTGGCGTATATCATCTGGGGTTTTGGGCGGCGCGATCTGCGCGAACTCATCTTGCGTCCGCGCGACGCCTCCAAGATCTTGCCGATGCAGCTGTACTATTTGCGTTTGCGAAAAGACGCGCCGCCGCACGGCAAGTATAACCCGCTGCAGAAGAGCGCGTACACGCTCGTGCTCTTCGTCTTCGCGCCGCTGATCGTCTTGAGCGGCTTGGCGCTCTCACCCGCATTCGACGCGTGGATGCCGTGGCTGCCGCATCTTTTCGGTGGACGGCAATTCGCGCGGCTTTGGCATTTCGTGCTCATGCTCGCGCTCATCGGGTTTTTTGTAATGCACGTGATTCTCGTCACGACGACCGGCGTGTTCAATCACTTGCGATCGATGGCGACGGGCTGGTACCGCTTGGGCGCTCACGATGGAACCGGCGTATGAACCGCAAGATCTTTTTAGCCTCCGGCGCCGCCGCGCTTGCCGCTTGTTCGCCTATCGGCACGAAGCTCAACAACAGCGCGGGATTTCACAGCGCGCTCGAAAGCGCCGAGGCACTGAACGAACGCGTCATCGGCACGCGCGGACGCGCGCGATTGTATTCGCCCGCTGATATCTCGGCGGACTTTCCGGTGAATTCGCTCGATACGCCGTCGACCGGCGAGTACGAACGGCTCGCGGCGAACGGATTTCGTTCCTACAAGCTCGTCGTGGATGGCCTCGTGGATCACCCGCAGGCCCTCCCGCTCGCACACCTGCAGCATCTCTCGAACGTCGACGAGATCACGCGCCACGATTGCGTGGAAGGCTGGAGCGCAATCGCGCGGTGGCAAGGCGTGCGGCTCTCGACCATCCTTGCAATGGCTGCCCCAAAACCGCAAGCGCGCTATGTCGTCTTTCACAGCTACGACAGCGATGGTAACGGCACGCTTTATTACGAGAGTTTGAGCCTGGAACAAGCCGCGCATCCGCAAACGCTGCTAGCACTGCGCCAGAACGCCAAACCCATCACGCCCGATCGCGGAGCGCCGGTGCGGCTCAAAGTTCCGACGCAGCTGGGCTATAAGAGCGCGAAGTGGGTGCGCCGGATTGAGGTGGTTGCCTCGATGCGCCCGCTCGGAAGCGGGAAAGGCGGTTACTGGGAAGACCAGGGCTACGAGTGGTACGCGGGCATCTAGTCTGAGGGAAGCACGAGGCCGCGGGTGCAATTTCCGCTGCAAAAGGAGGCCCTCGTGAAACCTTTGGGTTCGCTCGTCCTCGCAGCGCTTCTCGCCGCCGCCGGCGCACACGCCGGCGCCGCACAGAAATACGACTCGCCGCCGCCGGGTCAAATCATGCAAGACGTCACCGCGTATCTGTCCGGCGAAGCCATGAATTCGAAGTGGCACGTCGTCGCCAGCCGCAAAATGGTCGGAAAGCAAATGGGCACGACGCCGGTGTATCAATGGTATCTGTCGTTTTACGCGCCCGACGGAAACGGCGGCGGGAAACTCGCGTACCGCCTGCCCAACAAAAACGGCGATCTGCTCTCTCGCGTAGTGAAGGCGCCCAATGCGGCGATGTACTTCCCGCAGCAAGACGTAAAGATTGCGGGAGCGGCCGAGTTTGAGAAATCCGGCGTTCAAGACGTCGTCGTGTGGGACCACCAAACCGGTGCGGATTGCGGTACGGCCGACGTCACGGTCTTCGGCGCAGATGCGAAGGGACGAGTGCAGCAGCGCGTGCACGTGGAGAACGGCTGCGATTTAAGCGCCGCCATCGTGAAGCACGGCAGCCTTTCGGCGGTGCGGCTCTCCGGTCCGTATTACGGGCCTAAAGCGCCGCTCTGCTGCCCTACCAAACCGAAGGCGAGCGCGCTGCTCTCCTACGCGCGCGGCACGTGGAGCATGACGCCCCAGTACTACACGATCAGCGCGTCGCTTGCAGCTCATCGCTGACGCGTTGCGGCGTTAGCGCAACCCATACGCCTACGATTACAAGGGCCGCGCCGAGCAACTCGCGCGGCCCGAAATGTTCGCCGCCGAATGCGACGCCGACCGCTACGGCGATCACCGGTATGATCAGCGCCGATAAGCCGACGATCCAGGCCGCGATGTATTTGAAGAGCCACAGGTTCAAAAAGAACGCAAGACCGCTGCCCAGCAGCGCGAGATAGAGCAGCGCTCCCCAGGACGGCGCTGAGAACGCGCGAGAAAGGTCGGGATGCTCGGTGAGGAATCCGCACGCCGCGACCACGATTCCGGCTATCAGCATTGCAGGAGGCAGCGTGACGAGCGGGTCGTTATGCGCGTGACGCTTGGCGTATACGTTCGCGAAGGCCGAGGAAAGCGCAGCCCCGACCGCGGCTAGCGCGTACCAGAGCGAACCGCCCATCGTTGCGGTCAGCGAAATGACAGCGACGCCGCCGAACGCCAGCAGGGCGCCTATCCACGTCTTCGGCGTGGTGCGTTCCCCGATCATATAATGCCCGATGCCGAACATAAAGAACGGCAGCACGCCGAACAACACCGCGACGAGACCGGAGCTGATGTGCGTTTCGGCGGTGTACGTAAGCACGTAATTCAGGCCGAACAGAAACGCGGCAAGCACGAGCACTAACTTCCACGGCAGTTGCGCCGGCGGCACGAGTTTGCGCTGCGCCGCCGCAATCGCGAACATTACCAATCCGGCGATAATGAAGCGCACGCCCGCACCGGCGATCGGCGGAATGTAGTGCAAACTGATTTTGATGCCGAGCCATGTGGTGCCCCAAATCAGGCACATCCCGACGTACGCGGCGAGGATAAGCACGCGCGGTTTTGGTAGCGTTCTGCGATGCTGCATTGGACATACCGTGCAACTCGGGCCAAGCACGCGTGGTTGCGTCTAGTTCACGTGTTGCCCTCGAGGCTTTCGATGAGCGATGAATCCAAGGGCATCCGCCGCGTGTCGCGCGGGTACGTGTTGCCGGCGTGCGTCGCAATATAGTCTTCCGCCAGCACGGCCAGATATTCGAAATTTTCCCAAACCGCATCGGTGCCGTACCGCTTGCGTATGTATGCCGCCACCGGCGCGATGCCGCGCCAGCATTCCAGTACGACGAGCGCCCAGAGTTCGCACGCGACTCGGGCTTCGACGCTGCCCAGTTTGATGAAGGCTCCTACCGACTCGAAGTGGTTGCACACCGTGCGCATGGGCGCGATCTCGGGAGGAACCGGATCCCAGAGAAGTTCTCGCAAAGCTACGGGGTCCGCCAGAATGCGCGGCAGCTCACGGAGCACGAACATCCGGGCCTGCTGAAACTGCTCGCTCTCGATCGCTTCCGTCCACTTGTCGATGATCGCGATCTCGTTACTTTTGCGCATATGGCGGATCTGAAACAACGCAGCTAGCGCGGACGCCGCGATAACCAAGGCGGTGAAGACGGTCGCAATTGCGGTTACCCACTCGGGGCTCATGCGCGCTCTCCTTACATGCGGAATACGCCGTAGTTGGTAGCCGGGATCGGCGCGTTCGCTGCCGCTTCTAGGCCGATCGCGATGACTTTTCGCGTGTCGAGGGGATCGATGATGCCGTCGTCCCAGAGACGGGCCGTCGAATAGTACGGACTACCCTCGTGCTCGTATTTTTCGAGAATGGGGCGTTCGAATTCTGCCTTTTGTTCCGGCGTCATCTCGCCTTTCACCGTTGAAAGCACGCTGGCCGCCTGCGGACCGCCCATGACGGAGATGCGCGCGTTCGGCCACATCCACAGCTGCCGCGGCGAGTACGCGCGTCCGCACATGCCGTAATTTCCCGCGCCGAAGCTGCCGCCGATCACCACGGTGAATTTCGGCACTTCCGCGCACGCGACCGCCGTGACCAGCTTCGCGCCGTCTTTGGCGATGCCGCCGTTTTCGTATTGTTTGCCGACCATGAAGCCGGTGATGTTCTGCAAGAAGAGCAGCGGCGTTCCGCGCTGCACGCACAGTTCGATGAAGTGCGCGCCTTTGAGGGCGCTCTCGCTGAACAAAATGCCGTTATTCGCAATAATGCCGACCGGATGCCCCTCGATGCGCGCGAAGCCGGTGACGAGTGTCGTGCCGTACCGTGCTTTGAACTCGTGGAACTCCGAGGCGTCGACCAAGCGCGAGATCACCTCGCGCACGTCGTAGCCGGTGCGGCTGTCGGCCGGAATGACGCCGTAGATTTCGCGCGGATCGTATTTCGGGGCGCGCGGCTCGCAGGTGTCCCATTGGCGAGGCAGCTCGCGGTGCAAATTCGCAACGATGGATCGAACGATGCCGAGCGCGTGTTCGTCGTCATCTGCGAAATGATCCGCGACGCCCGAGATGCGCGTGTGCACGTCGGCTCCGCCGAGTTCTTCCGCCGTCACCACTTCGCCGGTCGCCGCCTTTACGAGCGGCGGGCCGCCCAAAAAAATCGTACCGTTTCCCTTGACGATGATCGTTTCGTCCGACATTGCGGGAACGTACGCACCGCCTGCGGTGCACGAGCCCATGACGGCCGCGATCTGCGGAATCTTCTTGCCCGACATGCGCGCCTGGTTGTAGAAAATGCGCCCGAAGTGATCGCGATCGGGAAACACATCGGCCTGCAGCGGCAGAAACGCCCCGCCGGAATCGACAAGGTAGATGCACGGCAGATGATTCTGTTCGGCGATCTCTTGCGCGCGTAAATGCTTCTTGACCGTCATCGGGTAGTAGGTGCCGCCTTTGACGGTCGCATCGTTCGCGACGATCACGCAATGCTGGCCTCCGACGATGCCGACGCCCGTAATGACACCCGCGGAGGGCGCATCGCCCTTGTACATCTCATGCGCCGCGAGTGCGGAGAATTCCAAAAAATCCGAGCCGGGATCGACGAGACGGTCGATGCGTTCGCGTGCCGGGAGTTTGCCGCGCTTGCGGTGCTTTGCAACCGCCTCGGGGCCGCCGCCCGCGCGCACGCGTTCGAGCTCGCCGCGCAACTGCGCGACCATGCCCTCCATGCGTTCGGAATTTTGACGGTATTCATCGCTGCGCCGGTCCAGGCGCGTCTCCAGTACACTCACGTGCGGCCGTTTCTTCCAATGGCGGTTTAACCCCGTTTCGCCCGGCGTCCGCTAGACTGAGGTCATGGCTATCGCGCATACGGATGTGGCGGGCATGGATCGCCCCGCCGGGAGACTGGATATCGGCTCGGCGCTTCGCGAGTACACGGGGCCCTGGAACGTTCGCCTTGCCGCGCATTTGCTGCGCCGCGCGGGCTTCGGGGGCACGCCCGCGGACATCGAACGCGCCGCGTCGCACTCCATGAATGGCGCGGTGGATGCGTTGGTGCACTTCCCGTCCACGGACGCGTTGCCGCAGCCCCCGCAGCTCTTCGATCCTCGCGCGATGCTGCGCGACATGCTTTTCGCCGGGCAGATCTCCCTGAAGCCCGACGACACGCAGAAACGCGAGATTGGCAAACAGATCCGCCAAGGCGAGCGGCGCTCGCTCATCGATCTGCAGCGCTGGTGGCTGAACCGCATGATTCAGACGCCTGCGCCTCTTCAAGAGAAACTGACGCTGTACTTTCACGGGCACTTCACGACGGCCGCCATCCAAAAAGGCGTCACGCCGCAGATGCTGCTGAATCAAAACCGGCTGTTCCGCACCAATGCGCTCGGAAATCTGCGCGAACTCACCTGGCAAGTCTCCATCGATCCCGGCATGATGCTGTATCTAGACAACGCGCGCAGCGACGCCGCGCATCCCAACGAAAACTACGCGCGCGAATTGATGGAGCTTTTCACGCTCGGCGTGGATCAATATGCGGAAAAAGACGTGCGCGAATCCGCGCGCGCGTGGACAGGATGGATCGTGGCGCGGCGCACGGGGAAATCGCAGTTCGTTGCAAGCCGCCACGACAACGGCAGCAAGACGTTCCTGGGCGAAACCGGAAACTGGAGCGGCCGCGACGTCGTGGACATCATCTACAAACAGCCGGCGAGCGCCGCATTTTGGGCGACGAGCCTGCTCAATTTCTTCCTGTACAACGATCCGGAACCCGAGCTGGTCTCCGCGGTCGCAAGCCTGCTTCGTAAGAATGATTATAATCTTGCGCCGGTGATGTCCACGCTGCTGCGGAGCACCATATTTTACTCGCCGCGAGCGTATCGCGCGCTCGTGAAGAGTCCGGTGGAGTTCGTTACGGGCACGTACAAGGCGCTTGGCTTAACGCAGCTCGACGAACGCGCTCAACGCGCGCTCGTGCAGATGGGACAAATTCTGTTCTATCCGCCGAACGTCGCGGGCTGGCCCGGCGGCGCGAATTGGCTCACGAGCCAAACCATGATCGCGCGCCAAAATTTTCTGGCGGGGCTGGTAAATTCGCCGGAGATGGAGCAAGGCGGCTGGATGCAAGACGTTCCGATGAAAGCCGCGCAAGCATCGTCGGATCTGATTGCGACGATTCTGCAGGATGACGCGTCCGCGACCGCGCGCGCGCAACTCGCATCGTATTTGAACGGAAGCGGTACGTCGGCCCTGGGCATGCTCTCGGCTGAAAATTACCAAGAGCGCGTCAGAGGCGCGGCCTATCTAACGATGGCCATGCCCGCGTATCAACTTGCATAGGAGCGCGATCACACATGCACCGCAAACAGTTCTTACTCGGATCGCTCGGCGGGATCGTCATGGTTGCCAACACGCAGCATGTGTTCGCGCGCGCACTCGCCGATACGCCGCTGCCGGGCTTGCCGGGTGCTGCGGACCGCTGTTTGGTCGTCGTCAACTTGCAAGGCGGCAACGACGGGCTCAACTGCATCGTCCCGCACGGCGATGCCCAGTACTATCAGCTCCGCCCGAGCATCGCGGTGCCGCGCGGCGACGTGCTCGGCATCGATAACCATATCGGATTCAATCCGGCGATGCGGTCGATGAAGGCGCTTTATGACAAAGGCATGCTGGCCGTCGTGCAGGGCGTCGGGTATCCCGATCCGGATCACTCGCATTTCCGCTCGACCGAGATTTGGCAAACGGCGGTTCCGGCGAAATACGAGCATACCGGTTGGCTGGGACGGTACTTGGACGAAGCGGCTCTTCCGAAGGACAATCTCTTCAACGGCGTCGCGATCGCGCAAGTATTGCCTGAAGCGCTCGTGGCCGAACGCACCGACGTGCCGGCAATCGCGCAGGTGAACGGATACGGGTTATTGAGCGACCGGCAAAGCGATTCGCGCAGCGCGTACCGCAAATTGGTCGGCGATGACCGGCTGCCGTTCGATTCGCCGTACCTCGCGCACGTCGCGCAAATCGAGGATCATGCGCAAAAGGGCTCTGAAGAGCTGCCGAAGTTGATCGCCGGCTATAAACCCGCGGGCGCCTATCCCGCGACGCCGCTCGGACGCAGCCTCTCGCTTGCGGCGCAGATTATCGCAAGCAAAGCCGGAACGCGCGTTCTCTACGTGCAGCACGGCTCATTCGACACGCATATCAATCAGAAAGCCACGCAGGATCGGCTGCTCGGCGAGCTCGCCGATGCCATGAAGGCATTCTACGACGACCTCGAGGCGCACGGAAACGACAAGCGGGTGCTTACGATGACGTTCTCCGAGTTCGGGCGCCGCATCGCGGAGAACGCGAGCCGCGGCACGGATCACGGCGAAGCATCCCCGCTGTTCTTAGCCGGCGGCGGCGTGAAGGGCGGCGTCTATGGCGCGTATCCCGACCTCGGCGACACGAACCAAGGCAACCTGCGCTTCGGAACGGATTTCCGCAGTGTTTACGCCACCGTGCTTGAACGCTGGCTCGGCCGTCCTTCCGAAGGCATTCTGCAAGGCAAGTTCCCGACGATTGCGGCCGTCTAGAAGCTGCATCAGTACGCGAAGAGCCATCCGAGATCGAGCGTGTGGTGATCCGTAATCCGATCTTCGATCGTAAAGCGCATGTTGCGAGCCGGACGCGTGATTAGCGAAAGAACGGTTTGGTGCTGCGCGCCGGAAAGTGCGTTCCACGCGCGATCGACGCGCGCGACCGCGGCGAGCGAATCCGAAAACGCGTAGCGGCCTTCGAGAAATGACGCCGACGATGCGGCCGGCGCACCGGTTCCGGGATCGCCGTCGTTTCCGTGCTGCAGCACGCCGGTCAAAGTGAATTTTTGTAATCCGTACTGTGCGCCGAAGCCTTGACGGTAAAACGCATCCCCTTGGTAGCGGTACGCGTACAGCGTCGTGTTTCCAACATTTTTTGAAAGCGACGCCATAGTGCCGCCGCCTTGCAGCGCCGCGATGTGAGCACTAAAATCGCCGCGGTCGACATACGCGTCCACGCCGATGCGTGGATCGAAAAACGCGAACCGGTTTTCGCCGACCGTTTGATCGAACGCCAGATAGTGCGCTTCGGTATCGCGCTGGGTTTCCGGATCCACCGGCAGCGGCAACGTGAATTGTCCCGCCCGAATATGCGCATTGCCCGAGTTGTACTGCAGCCAGGCGTCGCGCGGCCGGCCCGGTTCGCCGCCGTCGATCGCGTACTGCTCCAGGAAATAGTTGAACTTCGTGCCGATCGCGCCGCCCGTGAGCAGCTCGACCTCATCGACGACGGCCTTCGGCAATCCATCCCCACCCTCGCTGCTATAGGCGAGATTTACTTTGACCGCGACGGGCACGGCGTCCGGATGCGCGACGGGCAGCCGAAAGCCGTTCTTCAGGAAGGCCTGGCCGAACGCGTTCAGGTGCGGCACGGTCGTGTGGCAGGCCTGACAAGAGAGTCCGAAACGGTGTGCGAAGACCGGCAACGCCAAAGCGCGGCCGCCCGGCAGCAGCAATGCCGCGAGCGCAACGGAAGCGGCGATCCTCTTACGCATAGGCTCTCCTACGGGTGCAATTAGGCAGACCTAACGATACGGGCGAGCGGCCCGGTTTTCGAGGACTTTTCTCGCAGGGTGAGCATGCGGGCGTGTGAAAAGACCGCTCTGCTGCACTCGGCCCGCTCCTGCACAATAGGGCTCATGGACCATCGCACCGCCTGCGCCCCGGGGAGACCCGAGTTTTAGAAACTGAATAAAACTACGAGCGCAATGGAGCGGTGTCTGGACCTATGCCTGATACGCACTCGCCATGAAAGGTACGCTCGAACCCGGCGTACTGACGGCAGCCTGCAAGGAAGCAGGCCTCCCGCCCAAGGGCACTCCTAAGAATTATTTGATGGCGTGGCTGCTGGTGATGCTCAAAGAGCGCAATCTCCACGGCTACGAAATCATGAAGGCGCTGCGCGCCAACTTCGACGTGATCTCCGACGCGGGGACTGTGTACCGCGCGCTGCGGCAATTGGAGCGTGACGGTTACATCTCGTCGTGGTGGGACCCCAAAGATCAAGGTCCCGCGCGCCGCATCTACACGCTTACCGAGGAAGGACATCAAGCGCTGGCGCAGTGGAGCATCGCGCTCGAGCAATACCGTTCGAATCTCGACGCGTTTTTCCACTTATACAGCGGCCGGTGGCAACAAGCAGCGATAGAGTGATCGAAGTCCTATTCCTTGGTACCGGCGGTGCGCGGTTCGTAGTCGCACGTCAGTTTCGCGCGTCCGGCGGTATGTGGATGCGCTTCGGCGGCACGCAGATTCACGTGGACCCCGGCCCCGGCGCGCTGGTGCGCGCGCTCTCGCACGTGCCGCCGTGCAATCCGCGCGATTTGGACGGCATCGTGCTCTCGCACAAGCACTTGGATCACGCGAACGACGTGAACGTGATGATCGAGGCGATGACGTCGGGCGGTTTTCGACGGCGCGGCGTGCTGCTGGCGCCCGACGACGCGCTGCACGGCGAACCCGTCGTCTTCCCATACGCGCAAAAGTTCGTCGACCGCATCGAGATCTCGCGCGAACGCAGCGGCCCGTACCGCATCGGCGAGGTGGAAATTCACACGTCGATCAAACACGTGCATGCCGTCGAGACGTACGGCATGCATTTCCGCTACGGCGGACGTACGGTCTCGTATCTGCCCTGCGGCCGCCACTTCGACGGTTTGGCCCCGGATTATCGCGCCCACAAACCGGACGTGCTTATCGTCAACGTGCTGCGCTACCGCGACGCGATGGACGTCGATCACCTCACGTTCGATCAGGCGCGCGCTGCGATCGGGCATATTGCGCCACGCGTGGTCGTGCTGCAGCACTTCGGCACGAAGATGCTCGAACAAAATCCCGCGCGTCTGGCTCGCGAACTGGAGGACGCGCTGGGCATTCGCGCAATTGCGGCTTACGATAACATGCTGCTCGACGTAGATACCGAGGTTGCCGCGCTTGCCGGTTGAGATTATCCGCGTTCAACCCGAACAGGTGCTGGAGTTCGTTCGCAAAGCGGAACGCGAAGCGCTCAAAACGTTTTACGATTTCAGCGTCATCTGGCACGAGCAGCGCCACGCGTTCGCCGCGGAACAGAACGGCGAAACCGTGGGCGTCGCGGAAGTCCGGATTGCGGCGTCGCTCGCGCACGTGGAACACGTTATCGTGCTTCCGCAGCACCGGCGCCAAGGCATCGGACGTGACCTTCTGGATGCTGCGGCCGACGTCGCGAACTATTACAATTGCCATAAGCTGACGACGCTCGTGCCGCACCGCGGCGCGGCGCAGCAATTCTTCGAGCGCTGCGGCTACCGCGAAGAAGCGGTGCTGCCGCAGCACACGTTCAAGTTAGATATGGCGGCGATGCGGAAATTTTTGCTGTAGCACCGCCGGGTGCTTGATGATGCGTCCGACGGGACGCCAAGCCTGCGGCATGGCGTGCTGTTTGAATCCGCCGCTGTAGAGATACACGTTTCCCGTTCCCGAACTCGCAGTTACGACGGGGCCGCCCGAACCGAGCATCGCCTGCGCGTCGGTGCCGCTGCCGCTCACGCGCGCATTCGAAAGCTGCTCGAAGATATGTCCGCCGGAAGTATGCGCGCCAATCTGCAGCGATCCGCCCGCGATGCCGATTGCGACGTTGCCGCGCTGCGATTCGAAACGGGCGAGGCCCGGCGCAAACGTGCCGTTATCGTATGCGATGCTGCCGAGAATGCTGGAGACTTCGATCTGCCGCGCGGTGCAATTCTCGAATAGGATATTGCCGGCTGCAGTGCGCGCGCGTACGCGGTCGAGCGCGGAGTCGCGGATTGCGATCGGTCCGCGCACCGCTTCGACGTACCCCTGGCCGGAGACGTTCTGCAACGTGATGCGGCCCGCGCGCACGCGCGTGACGAAAGCGCCGCCGCGGTAGTCGTGCACCTCCAGATCGCCGCGTCCCATGGCCGCCCACAAGAGGGCCGTCCCCGTTGGAATCGTTACCGTAACGGTGGATGGTGAATCCTCGGCGCGCACGATCACGCCGTCGTGTCCGCCGCCGATACCGGTTAGCGGAAATTCCTCGGCCGGCAAGATCAGCGGACCTTGTGCGGTCAGAATCGTGGTCGAGAAGATTGGAATGTCGCCGCCCGCCAGCGCCCGATCGACGGCGCCCGAATCGAAATGATGCACTTGCACCGCATCGCCGGAAGTCACTTGTACCTGCAGTTGATCCCACGTCCGGACGATCAGCGTGCCCGCCCGCATCTGCACGCGCACGACCGGCGAGCTGCCCACGGGAAGCGTGATGCCGGTTCCGGATTGCGCAGCAGCCCGGGCCGGACCGAGCAGAAGCATCAGCAGCGCCACCGCGGCGGCTGCGGCTGACGTGAAGGGAGTCCGGTCCACGATCACATTGTAAATGGCACGGCGGGAGCGGCCATGAGAATTCAATGAATTAGCGGCAGGCGCACGCGGATTAGCGTGCCCCCCTCCTGCGGGCGCAGCGCTTCCACTGTGCCGCCGTGCACGCGCACGATGGACCGCACGATCGCAAGTCCGAGCCCGGTTCCGCCGGCTTGCCGCGTACGCGATTTGTCCGCGCGGTAGAAACGATCGAACACCAGCGGAAGCTCCGCCGTGTCGATTCCCGGGCCGGTATCCTGCACCTCGACAATAGCGTGCCGTGCGTCGGATCCTACGCGCACCGTCACGCCGCCGGTTTCGGTGAATTTAATCGCATTGTCGATGAGGTTGGTGATCATCTGACGCAGCAGCGCCGCATCGCCTTCCACGATCGACGATTCCGCCGGCGTTTCGAATTCCAAACGCAGGCCTTTGCCGGCTGCGCGCGCCGATGTCGCTTGCACCGCTTCGTTTGCAAGGGCCGCAAGCGAGAGCGGCTCTTTCGGAATCGCGTCGCCGGAGTCGGCTTTCGCCAGCGTGAGCATGCCGTTGACCATTTCGGCGAGGGCCGAGCTTTCGTTGACGATTGTCTGCAAGCTCTCTTTGCGGATCTGTTCGTCGCGGTCGCCCCAGCGCACGAGCATTTGCGCGTTGGCATTGATCGACGTCAACGGGGTCTTGAGTTCGTGCGAAGCGTCGGAGATGAATTGCCGTTCCCTCGCGAAGGCTTCTTCCAAACGTGCCAACAGATCGTCGAACGTCTGCGCGAGATGACCGATCTCGTCGCGCCGGCCTCTCCAACGCAGCCGTTTGTGCAAGCCCTCGGACCCGATCTGCGTCATGGCGACGGCGAGATCGTTGATCGGGCCGGCCATCTGCGAGGAGAGCGCGAACGAAAGCAGCACCATCGCGACGATCGCGACGATCAAGATGATCGCGATCGAGAGCCGCGTTTCGTGGAAGGCGCGGTACAGTTGATCGAGCGGCTCCGCGACTTGCACGATCGCCGCGTGCGCCGGTCCGGCGAGCAACGCGCTCAAAACCAAAAAACGCCGCCCTTCGACCACGACTTCGCGCATGTCCGACGGATGCTGCGGAGAAATGCCGGGCGATCCGAAACTCACCACGCGCCCCATGTTCAAACTTTTGGCGAGCGGGTAGCCGCGCAGATCGTCGATCTCTACGAACGTGGTGGGCGATGCCCAATGCTCCAGATTATCGGGATTCTCCAGGGCGAGTATTTGATCGCCTTCGGCAAAGCCGAACGCGCCCGGCGGCGGTAACACCGCGTGCGCGATGTCTTGCATGGCGGAGGAGACGTGTTGCTGCGCCTGATTGCGCAGGATCTGCTCGAAGCGGACGGATATCGCAAATCCCAGCGCAAGAATGATGACGATCAGCAGCACCGCGTACGATACCGCGATGCGCCAGCGCAGCGTGTGCATCATCGCCGCGTCAGTCTTTGATCGTGTAGCCGACGCCGCGGACGGTCGTGATCAGTTTGTCGTCGAAACCTTCGTCGATCTTGCCGCGCAGATAGCGGATGTACACGTCGATCAAATTCGAGTCGCCCAGAAAATCGCTGCCCCACACGCCGTTGAAAAGTTCGTCGCGCGAGTGGACCTTATTGCGGTGCAGCAGCAGATACTCGAGCAGGGCGTACTCCTTCGCGGTCAGTGCGATGGGCGTGCCGGCGCGCGAGACTTCATGGCGGTCGCGATCCATGATCAGGTCGCGGTAGGTGATGACGTTGACCGCGGGCTCTTTGTCGCGCAGCCGCGCACGCACCCGCGCGAGCAGTTCGTCGGTAGAGAACGGCTTGGTAAGATAATCGTCCGCGCCCATGTCCAGCCCGGCGACGCGATCCGGTACGCGATCCTTTGCCGTGAGCATGATAATCGGCACGCGGCTCTTCGCGCGCACGCGTTTGCAGACTTCCATGCCGTCCATTCGAGGAAGCATGAGATCCAGGATGACCAGATCCGGTTCTTTGAGCGCGCGTTCCAGACCGGAGAGTCCGTCGCGTGCGAGTTCTACGCGATAGCCTTCGTGCTCGAGCTCCAGCTGCAGCACGCGGCCGATGGCCGCATCGTCTTCAACGACGAGGATCCGGTATGCGTTCTCCGCCTTTTCCATACGGTAGCATTATCGGCGTTGCGCTTGCTGGGCCCCCGGTGCCAACGTTAAATTCAACTGAGAGATCCACACGACGGCCCCGCCGCCCACGGCGATCCAGAAGAAGGTCGCCGGCTGAGCGAACGATGCGAGGCCCTCGGACAGGTAGCCGGTGAGCGCCGCCATCGCCGGAGCCGCCGCGCCTTGAGACACCGCGACAAGCAGCCACACGAGCAGAGCGCACGCCGCGCCGAGCGCCCAAACTTCCCACGGCTTGACCGGGAGCGGCGGACGGTAGATCGTCGCTGTAAGAATCGAGGCCCGCAAATCCGCGGGCGGCTCTTCCAATTCGAGCGCGAAGAGCGCGCGTTCCAGTTCGTCGTCGCTGTCGTAGGATTTCATTGTTCGACTCCGGCGGCACCCTGCGCGAGCAGGCGCCGCAGCTGTTCTTTGGCGCGGAACAAGTGCGTTTTCACCGTTCCCATTGGAATACCCAGCACCTCGGCAATTTCGTCGTACTGGCGGCCCTGCAAGTGGTAGAGCGTGATGACCGTGCGGTACTTTTCCGGAAGCGCTTCGATGGCGGCACGCAGCCGCCGCGCCTCGTCGCCTGCGATGGCCTGCTGCTCCGGGCCGGCGCCCGGATCGGCCCGCTCGGGCAGCTCGTCGTTCGAGTAGCGCTTGCGGCGCGCGAGGCGATCGCAACAGGCGTGGTAGGCGATGGCGAAGATCCAGGTCGAGAACTTGGAGCCGGGCCTGAATGTGCGCAGGCTGCGGTACGCTTTGAAGAATGCCTCTTGGGCGACGTCCCGCGCCTCTTCTTGGTCGCGCAGCGTCCGGTACGCCAGGTGGTAGACGGCGCGATCGTACCGCTCGACGAGCGTGCCGAACGCGTCCGGCCGGCCGCCCATGGCCGCCGATACCAACGCCTGGTCGTCGTCGATTGACTGGATGAGAGGAGCCTCCAAAAGCGCTGCCGCCACGTTCACTGTACGCGTGCGTACAGCCCGATGTTTCGCGCCGCCGGCCTGCGCTCCGCTGAAACATGGCGGGCGCGGTTCCGTATATGGGGCATGCGTTATTCACGCGGCGGCATCATCGCCGTCCTTCTGGCAGCCGAAGTGTTCGTGGCCGGCGCGATCGTATGGCTCGTCAACGGCCACAATTTCACCGTAAACGCGGCCGGCATGCACCGCACGGCGGAGCAAGGTAAAGCGTTTGCTCCGATCGATGCCGGCAATTCACCGCGCGTCGTGGTGGACGATCCGGATTCACGCGTCGACGTCGCCGTATCGGCCGACGGCAAAGTGCACGTGACCGATGCAACGGTTGCCCAAGGCTGGATGTGGGGCAACGAAAAACGCGCGCCGCTGCAAGTGGCGCGGATCGCCGGCGGAGTCTCGATCGTCCGGCCCGGTAACTCGCATTTGAACGTGATGTTCGGCTACTTGGACGAGCGGATTGAAGTGCAAGTGCCGGCAGGCGCGCAGCTCGACGTGCAGCGCTGTTCGGCTGCCGAGATCAGCGGCTTGAACGGCGCGGTGCGCGTGCATTCAGTCGACGGACACATTACGGCGACCGATGTGCGCACGCAAAACCTGACGCTGGCATCCGACGACGGACGCTTGACGCTCGATAACGTCAGCGCCGCCGCGCTGGACGCGAGTACCAAAGACGGATCGATTCACGCGGATAATCTGCAAACCGGAGGCGGAACGCTGCAAAGCGGCGACGGGTCCATCACCGTCGCGTTCGCCCCGAACGCAAATCTCGCTGTGCATGCCCGGACCGGTGACGGACGGCTAACGTTCGACGGCCGGCGGGCGCAACGGGGCGACGACGACGCGTCGAGCGGCGACTATACAGTCGGCGCGGGCGGCGGCTCGCTCCAAGTCACGACACAAGACGGAAGCATTCATATCACCTCGAACGGAGCCCGCTAAGCCATGGAAAATCTCGCAGACGTTCTGGTCCCCATCGTCGGCATCGTGGTCATCTTCGGATTACCGCTGTCGTACGTCATCGTCAACCGCGTGTTCGCGCATCAGGAACGCGTGGAGATGATCCGCCGGGGCATGGTGCCGCCGCCCGATACGCGCTGGAGCCGGCGCGCCGGTCCGTACGCGATGCCGCCGCAGGGTGGATGCGTGCCGGACTATGGCGTCGACGCATACGGTCAGTTTCACGCTGACCGCGCTCTGCGCAAAGGCGTGACGCTCTCGATGATCGGCTTTGCGCTGGTCGTCGGGCTCTCGTTCATCAACCCGGGACGTCCGGGGCCCTGGCTGCTCGGCGGACTCATCCCGCTCTTCATCGGTATCGCCCAGATCATCATCGCCATGATGTCGGGCGCACGGTTCGCCTTCGGGCCTCCGCCGCAGCCCGGTTCCCAGCAGCAGCCGAGCGGACAGCAATATCAGGCGCCCCCACCCTTCGGGGCTCCGCCGCAGGACGTGCCGCCCGGTCCTTACGCTTGGCGGCCCGGTCCGACCACGGAACTCGAAAAACCGGCGCCTCCGCCGGACGTGAGATAAAACAAAAAGGCCCCTGCGTTACCAGGGGCCTTTTTACAGCCGGAGGATCCTGTCATCTGCAACTGACCAGGGCTATTGCCCATCCAGCCGCAGTTCTCGTCCGAACCAAATATCCGTCGGACGTGCGGTCGTAAACCTGGTAGCCCGCTCGCAGCGCGTCGGCTAACGATTTGAAGACCATCAGACCTGCCATTTTTCGTGGACCCTCCTTTCCGAATTTTTCTGGTTCTATACCCATTAACGGCTAAATCGAGGAAGAAGTTCAGTCTTTAGTCGCATTGGAGATTAAAAGTTTTGTTACGCAAGTATGTCATGGCGGTTCCGAGAATGCCCACGGCATGCGAGCGCTGCAGTCGCCGGCATCCGTGCACGATGTTCTAGTTCTCGATCGAACCGAACTCGCGCCCGGTGTGGTTCTCCTTGGTTTTCACGCTCCACAGCTCGCCGCCGTGACGCAACCCGGACAGTTTGTAATGGCAGTGCCGCCCGGCGGCGAACGCGCGGCAGTTGCGCTCGGCATATACGAAGCTCAAGGCGACCGCGCGAGCGTAATGTTTTTTGTTTGCGGTCCACGCACGCGCGAATTCGCCGGTTTGCGCGAGGGCGATCGTTTTTCGGTGAGCGGCCCTCTCGGCAACGGCTTCACTCTCGATGGTGCCAAAAACGTGGCGATCGTTGCAGGTGGCGTTGGTATCGCTTCAGTGCTGCTTCCGGCCCAGGCGCTGGTCCGTTCGCACGTACGCACGAGGCTTTTTTACGGGGCGCGCACCGCTGAATTGCTGGTCGACCGCGAGCGGTTCGAACGCGAAGGTTGCGAAGTGATATGCGCGACCGACGACGGATCGTTCGGGCATCGCGGTTTCATCACGCAAGCATTGGCTGCGACCGAAGATAAACCGGATCTGATTCTGGCGTGCGGGCCGTCGCCGATGCTTCGCGCGACGGCGTTCGTCGCCGGCGAGCTGGGCGTTGCCGCGCAACTCTCCTTGGAAGAAACGTTCGCGTGCGGCGTGGGCGGCTGCTGGGGCTGCGTCGTGCCGCTGGACCGCAACAGCGCGCAAGCGCCGGGCTTTCCCGGTCAAGACGAAGGCGGCAGCGAGGTCGTGTACGCGCGCATCTGCAAAGAGGGACCCGTATTTTGGGCGCACGAGCTGCGATGGTAACGGATGTCGATCTGAGCGTGCGCATCGGCTCTCTCGAGCTGGCGTATCCCACGCTCATGGGCAGCGGCTGTTATGGTTCCGGAGAAGAGTTCGCGCCGTTCATCGACCTTTCGAAGATCGGCGGCGTGGTGCTCAAGAGCGTCACACGCGCCCCGCGGCTCGGCAATCCGACGCCGCGCCTGGTGCAGACCCCGGCGGGCATGCTTAACGCGATAGGCTTGCAGAACCCCGGCATCGACTGGTATTTGGAGCACGACGTCGCAAAGTTCGCTTCGCGTCCGTGCGCCGTGATCGGAAGCGTCGCGGGTTTTTCCGTCGACGATTACGCCTATGTCGCGGAGAGGCTTGCCGCGCGCGACGAGATTCACGCGCTCGAACTGAACATTTCGTGTCCGAACGTCGCCGCGGAGGGCGAGACGTTCGCTTGCGACCCGCGCCTGACCGCGCGCGTAGTAAAAACCGTGCGCGCCACCACGGACAAAACGCTGATCGTCAAACTTTCGCCGAATGTGACGGACATCGCGGGCATCGCGCGCGAAGCGGAATCCGCCGGCGCCGATGCGCTGGCGGTGATCAACACCGTGCGCGGCATGGCGATCGACGTGAATGCCTGGAAACCGCGGCTGGGGAACGTGACCGGCGGTTTGTCGGGTCCGGCGATCCGGCCGGTCGCCGTGCTTGCCGTGTACGAGGTCGCGCGCGCCGTGCGCATTCCAATCGTCGGACAAGGCGGCATCGAAACGGCGAGCGACGCTCTGGAGTTTCTCTTGGCCGGCGCAAGCGCAATCTCGATCGGCACCGGCAACTTCACGGATCCGCGCATTCCGGTGCGCATCGTGGAAGAGCTGCACGCCTATTTGGCCGCGCGCGGAGTGCGTTCGCTGCGCGAGATCGTCGGCAAAGCCAACGTCGGATTTGCCAATCCGTATCAGTACGAAGGAGATGAAGGATAACCCCGTGGCGCAACTCGTCGTCGCCCTAGACGTTCCAAATCCCGATCGCGCAGAGCAACTCGTCGACGCGCTATACGACCTCGATCTCGTCTATAAGGTCGGCATGGAGCCGCTTTACGGATACGGCGAACGCATTTTCTCGTACCTGGAAGCGCGCGACGTGCGGCATTTCATCGACGCGAAGGTGCACGATATTCCGCGCACCGCAGCCGCCGCAATCAAACAGCTCGTGCGCCACGGCACGCATATCGTTAACGTGCACGCCTTGGGCGGAAGCGCGATGATGCGCGCGGCGGCCGATGCGGCGCGCGAACGCGCGCAAGAGCTTGGCATGACGCCTCCGCACGTTTTCGCAGTCACCGTGCTGACCAGCATGAGCGCCGGCGACCTGAGCGACGTGGGCCTGCACGGCGATGCGCTTGAAAACGCGATGCGCCTTGCGCGTCTGGCGCGCGATTCGGGATGCAGCGGCGTAGTCTGCAGCGCGCACGAAGCGGCCGGCATCAAAGCCGCGATCGGCAGCGACTTCCTCACTCTTACGCCGGGCATTCGTCCGGGCGGATCCGCGCACGGCGACCAACAGCGCGTGATGACGCCCTCGCAAGCGGTGCGCGCCGGTTCGGACTATCTGGTGGTCGGACGTCCGATTACCGAAGCTGCGGATCCGGTTGCGGCCGCGCGCGCAATTCTCGATGAAATGCAAAAGGTAACGGCATGATGGCTTCACTGGATCTCGAACGCGAACTCAAAGATCGCGGCGCACTGCTCGAAGGGCACTTTAAACTCAGTTCCGGACGGCACAGTAACCGGTTCATTCAAAAATTCCGCATCTTGGAAGATCCGGCGATCGTCGAACCGGTCGCACGCAAAATCGCCGACGCATTTCGGAGCGTGAAGCCGACGGTCGTCGTGAGCGCGGCGATCGGCGGCATCGTCCTGGGTTATGAAGTCGCGCGCGCGCTGGGTACCAAAGCGATCTTCGTCGAGAAAGAGAACGGCGCGGCGGTGCTGCGGCGCAACTTCCATCTCTCGCGTTCGGACCGTGCGCTTGTCGTCGAAGACGTGGTGACGACGGGCGGTTCCGTAAAAGAAGTGCTCGAAGTCGTGCGTGCGTCCGGCGCGGATGTGGCCGGTGTCGGCGTCATCGTGCAGCGCGGTCCGGCGGAGTTCGGCGTGCCGGTGCACGCGCTGCTGGATATGCCCATCGTGTCGTACGAGCCGCAAGAGTGTCCGCAGTGCCGCAACGGCGAGAGCATCACCGATCCGGGTTCGCGCCGCAATAAATGAGCAGACCCACGGTGCGCAAACTAGCGCCGTACGTTCCCGGTAAAACGATTGAAGAAGTGCAGCGGGTGCTGGGCCTGGAGCGCATCATCAAACTTGCGTCGAACGAAAATCCGCTCGGCAGTTCACCGAAAGCGATGGCGGCGCTGCGCCATATCGATCGTTTGCATTTGTATTTGGACGATGCATATCCGGAATTACGCGAACGTCTGGCGGCGCCTTACGGCTTGCACGCCTCGAACGTCGTGCTCGGACATGGCAGCAACGAACTGGTAAACATCGCGTGCGAAACGCTGCTGGAAGCGGGTGATGAAGCGGTGATGGCAACGCCAAGCTTCTCGCTTTATAAACTTGCCGCCGTGCTTCAAGGCGCTGCAGTGATTGAAGTCCCTTTGCGCGAGGGCGTGCACGATCTCGATGCGATGTTGGAAGCGGTTACGGAACGCACCAAGCTGCTCTTCATTTGCGATCCGAACAATCCGACGGGAACCGCGCTTCCCCCCGATGCATGGCGTTCGTTCCTCGCGCGCGTGCCGGAACGCGTCACGGTGCTCGTCGATCAGGCCTACCGGGAATACATGGGCGCAGGCACGTTCGAGGCGGCCGACATCGTGCGCGAACGTCAAAACACCATCGTGCTGCGCACGATGTCGAAGGTTTATGGCCTTGCGTCACTGCGGTTCGGCTACGGCTTCGCCGATGTGGAGCTGGCAGGCTGGCTCAACCGCGTGCGGCTGCCGTTCAATATCTCGCGGCCGGCAGCGCTGGGCGCGGCCGGCGCGCTCGACGACGAAGAGTTCGTCGCGATGAGTCTCGCTTCGAATCTGGCCGGCAAGGCTTTCATGTACAAACAGATCGAGACGCTCGGCCTGCAGGCGTATCCGACCGAAGCGAATTTTTACGCCGTATCGGTGCCCGTGAGCGCGACGCGCGCCTACGAAGATTTGCTTGCGCGCGGGATCATCGTGCGATCGGGCGACGCGCTCGGGATGCCCGGACGTCTGCGCATCACGATCGGCTCGCCCGAGGAGAACGCGGCGCTGGCCGATGCATTGGAACAGTTGCTGCCGGCATGGAAGGCCGCCGCATAACCGGCCGCGCCGCGGTCCGCCAGGCCGCGCTCGCCGATCGCGCCTTTATCGAGGACCTCGGAAAACGCACCCTCGGTGATTCCGTGGCGCACTTTCGCATCGCCAATCAAGTGATGCTCGAGGCAAGCTACGACGGCTTGCTCGACTTCGTCTACCATCAACCGCATCTCGCGCTCATCGCCGAGTGCGGCGGCGTCCAGGCCGGATTTCTCCTCATGTTGCTGACGATGCCCGACGAGGTGACGCGCATGCCGCAAGGTTTCGTGGCGTACATGGCCGTGGAACCCGCGGCCCGCGGCGCAGGTATAGCAAAACAATTGCTGGCCGCCGCCGAAGATGAGGCACGGGCCCGGGGACTGCCGTATATGGGGTTGATGGTGACTGAAGACAACGCCGCCGCGCGCGCCGTGTACGAGCGCGCCGGATACCTGACCGAAAGGCGGCTTCTGTGCAAGCCGTTGTAGATTCGCAAAACCGGCGCCGCGTCTGGCTAACGGTCGCGGTCATCGTCTTGCTGGGCCTTGCGCTTTGGTTTGCAACGCGCATTCCCAAGACCATCGCGATTTTCGTGATCGCGGCGTTCGTCGCGTCGGCGGTCCACCCGATTGTCGGTTGGCTGGAGAATCGGCGCGTTGCCCGCATCTGGGCGATCACCGCCGTGTATGTGGCGCTCATCGCGTTAACTATCATCGTGTTATTGGTGATCGTGCCGCTGACGGTCGAGCAGATCCAAGCGCTGCTGCTCAATGTGCCGTCGTATCTGACCGTAGCGCAGAATTGGGCGCTCGGCTTGCAGAACGCGCTGCGCGCACACTTCCCCGAGTTGAATATTCCGGCGCGCGGCTTCAACATCCAACAGCTGGGGGCGCAGCGCATCACGGAGCTGCTCACGCTCACGATTGCTTCACTCGGAACGCTCGCGCTGAATCTGGCGACCGGCCTTTTCATCGCGTTCTCGGCGCTTATTCTATCGTTTTTCTTTCTGTTGAATCATCAACAGCTCGCCAGAGGCTTCGCCGGATTTTTCCCGCCCAGCAAACGGGAGACGGCGCGCAACCTTTCTACTGAAGCGGTTGGCGTTTTCGGCGGTTACATCGCGGGACAGGTCATCGTCAGTGGGATTACCGGGGCTTTAATCGCCGCGATAACTGCGGCGTTCGGCTTCAAATACGCGCTGCTGGTCGGCATCATCAGCGCGATCGGGTATGCCGTGCCGATTATCGGTATGCTGGTCGCTCAAGTCTTCGCACTGATTCTGGCCGCGCCGCAGGGGCCTGTGATGATCGTCATCACGCAGGCCGTGATGTTCGGCCTTGCGCGGATCAGCGACAACGTGCTGGTGCCGAAGATTATGGGCGGCACGGTAGGCGTTTCTCCCATCACCGTCATGTTCGCTGTCTTTGCGGGCGGCGAACTTTTCGGCTTACCCGGCTTGATCTTGGGCATCCCCGCCGCCGCGATCGCTCGGTTACTCTGGCGCTATTTCTTAGGCCCGTGGATGCACGGCCAAATCGACGCAGTGGACGAACAGCAACTCGAACCGATCATCGCAACGGCGGTCGAACCGATCGTCGTTGTAGAGGCTGCCCCACCACTCTCGTCGTGAGCCATATGGTACGGATCGCGATTTAGCACAGGAGCGCCGTCCGCTGCCGCGCGAATAGCTGCACCACGTCGCGTGTGTGGGAGGGCTTTTCGTTGGCTCGAAACCGCTTGTGGACCGTTTTAACGGCGTCGTTTTTCCTTTGTTCGTGCTCCGGCCGCTCCACGGTCCCACCGGCAGCGATCCCGACCGGGGCGGCGGCTGCCGATGTACAGATCACGATCGTTGTGCCGGTTGCCGATTCCACTCATACCATGGCACATGCCATGTACGTATCGCCCTCTACCAAATCGGCGACCGTTAAGGTGACGCCGCAAGGCGGCACCGCGTCGAGCCAAACGCAGCAAACGAACTGCACGAGCACGTGCACGTTTCAGGTTTCCGCCCCTGTGGGCACCGATCGTTTCGACGTCTCGCTCTACAATGGATCGAACGGAACGGGGCAAGTGCTTTCAGCGGGGTCCGCGACAGCCAACATCGTGGCAAACCAAACGAATACCGTGTCCATGACGTTCGACGGCGTGCCGGCTTCGATTAAAATTTCCATCGATGCGCAGCCGGTCGTGCACTCCCCGAAAACGCTGCACCTTACTGTTCAGGCCGAAGACGCGGGCGGGAACGTCATCATTGGTCCCGGCGCGTATCCGGTCATCGATGTCTCAAACGACGACACGAGCGGAACGATCGTCCTGGGCGCCTCATCGGTGTCCGCGCCCGGTACGCCTATCGACGTAACCTATAACGGTGCTTGGATTAGCGCGGGCGATGCATCTGCACATATAACGGCGACGATTCCCGGCACCGGCATAAGTGCGGCGTTCCAGATCAGCCCGCAGCCCATTGCAACGGCTTTTGCAGGCGTTACGGGCAGCCCGATAACCGCGGCGATCGCGCCGGGGCCGGACGGAGCGCTCTGGTTCACCGAACGTTACGGCTATATTGGCCGCATTTCGACGACCGGAACGGTTACCGAATATGCAACACCCTCGACATACGAACCCTTCGCGCTCGCTGCCGGTTCGGACGGCGCCATTTGGATAGGCGACGGCAGCGCGGGCGCGAGCGATATGGGCCGCATGACGACCGGCGGTTCATATTCGACGTGCACCGGAACGAATTTGGAAGCTATCGCGCTCGTAAAAGCGCCCGACGGCAATATCTGGTATGCTAATCAATCTCCCGGGACGGTAGGCCGCGTTACGCCGGCGTGCGTTCAGACGGAGATGGGAACCTCGCCCGCGGTTCAGCGTATGACGGTCGGGCCCGACGGCGCAGTTTGGTTTACGCAGCCCAGTCCGGGTAGCGTGAGTTACATCGGACGTATAACGATGTCTGGAACGGAAACAGAGTTTCCGCTGCCGTCGACTACCACTGCGGCAACCGGCATTACCGCCGGTCCGGATGGTTATCTCTGGTTTACCGATACGTGGACGAATGAAATCGGGCACATGAAAACGGACGGCACCATGACGGAATTCCCGCGCAATTTCGCGGTCACGCCCGGAGCCAACATCTGCGTGGGGCCCGACGGGGCCGTCTGGTTCACCACGCTGGACGGTGTCGGCCGGATTAGCGCGACGGGACAAATGACGGACTACCCGTCAGACGCGCGCATGTGGCAAATGGTGCTGGGGCCTGACAACGCGCTTTGGGGCGTGAATCTTTCAAACGGCCAAATCGATCGTGTTTCCATTTGAGGTGTGATATGCAAGCCGACCGCTTTTGTGGCGCAATACTTTTAGCGATAACCTTGGCCGCGTGCGGCGGGGGCGGTGGCGGCTCCACGACACCGTCGACACCCGTGGCAACCTTGTCGCCCGCAAAACTCGCTGTCTCTCCGGCGAGCGTAGCGTATACGTCACTCGGCGATACGCCGCAAGCCGTGACGATTACCGAGGCCGGATATACGGGAACTTACACGATCTCGACCGCAAGTTGCGCGAACGTTGCCGGAGCGACGTCTACGAGTGCGACCACGTTTAACGTAAATCCCGTCGGCAGCGGCACGTGCACGATTGCGGTAAGCGATTCCTACGGACAGTCCGCCGGTGTAAACGTCAGCGTAACGCAAACGTTCATCGGCGGTCATTAGATTTCTACAAGTAGTAGAAGTCTTCGATCGCTCCCGTTGTGCCGTTGCTGCGAAGGACGATGATATCGCCCTCGCCTCCGTCGCCGATGCCGACGACGGGTCCCGCCGGCGAGCTTGGCGGCACGTATTCCTTATAAGAACCGTCGGCGGTTTTGTAAATATCGATGTTGCCGGCGGACGTAAGCACGCCGAGGTATTGGTACTGACCGACGAGTGCGAGCGGAGATCCGCCGCAAGCGTATTCCGTGATGTGATTGTTCGAGTCGATCTTTCCGATTTTTGAAACCCCGGGTTCCGTAAACCAAGCGTTGCCGTTTTGGTCCGTAACGATCGCCGTGGGATGCGCTCCGGGGCTCGGTACGGGATAAAATGTGAATGTATTCGAGCTCGAAAGAAATCCAATCGCGTTTGCACCCGGATCGGCAAATTCGAACCCGTTAAAAAGTGGAATTATTCCGGCGGGTGTGCTGTTGGCCACACCGGTAGCGTACTCGACGAAAACAATACCTGCGCCTCCGGCCAACGGATCGCCCTCGTTTACGAACTCGCCCACTTTGCCCGCGTTGTATTCCGTAACGGCTTGCGTGCCGCTCAAGCCGAATTGCGCAAGCTGATAGAATCCCGCATTCGGCGTCGCGTTCGAGACCGCACGATCGGAGATGGCGATCTGGCCATTGACGATGCCGATGCTGCCGATCTCGCCGTTGGATTCGGTAAACATCACTCCCTCGGGAATGAAGGTGTGGGTAAGGTGAAGCGGCGTTCCGCCCGAGGGCGTCCGGAATTCCATCACATTCGTCCCGCCCTGCATCGTCCCGAAGCTGTTCTTCGCCGGTTCGGTGAAGTACGTCGTAACCGGAGCACCGGTATCGCGGAATGCCTCCGCATTATTCAACGGCGTATTTACTGTTGTCTCGGAACCGAACGCCGGCTGCGGGTCGAACAGCACGCTGCCAATGGTGGTATTATTCAATACCGCCGCAATGGTGGTCGGGCTCACGCCGTGGCCGGGATAGTCTATCGCGACGGAGTCGTTCGACGACCAAATGTACGCGCAGCACGCATCGGTGCCGTTGACGAGGAACATGACGGGATTCCCGCCGCTCGAAAGCGGTTGGAGTTGGAACGATGTCGTGTAGCCGCCGGCGATCGTATAACCGTCCGCGTCTTTCACGTTGAACGTTACGGGAATCTTCGTAGCCGTTCCCATCGGCGGCGTCAGATTGGCGATGGAGAACGTCGCCGAGGCCGGCACGCCGCTCGTTGTGACCTTGACGGCGTTTGCCGTGCCGGCCACGATATTTACTGTCGTCGAGCCGCTGGAGAGTGGATTGCCTTGCACCGCTCCGCTCGAAGTCAAAGACCGATCGTACGTTACGACGGTAAAGACCGCTTGTCCGAGATTCGGCGCATCTACTGTGAATGTGCAAATCAGCGCGCCGCTCTGCGTACTGCAGCCGGGCGAAGACGGGGTCACGTTAAAGGCTTGCGAGTTGATCGCAACCGATTGCGTGGCCGGTGAGATGTATTGCGCGCGCAGGCCGGCCGCTTGGGGCACTTTGATGGTGAATTGGACGGAAGCGCTTTGTTGCGCGCGGGGCGGGAGCGTACCGGCCGTATGGCCCGCGCACGCCGTGAGGAACGTGGCGAATGCGGCGGCGGCGCCGATCGATCCGGCATGCACTCTCATTGAATGCCCACGCTCGTCGTCGTAACCGCTACAAAAACCGCTAATGAATTGCCATGATTGTCCGAGACGACGATGTTACACGTTCCGATCGCGACCGCGCTGACGTTGTAGGTCGTCGAAGAGCTTTGAGTGGCGTTCGCAATGCCTTTGCACCGGCTCGCATCCACCGAGTACGCCGCATCCGGTGCCGTATCGCCGAGCGTGAGCGTCTGCGTGGCATTGAGATCCATCAGCGCAATAGTGGATGGCGCGACTTGAATGCTACCTGACGGAGTCGTGGCCGGAACGGGCGTCGGCGTTGGGGTCGGCGCAGGTGTTGCCACAGGGGGCGTGCCGCCGCCGGTTCCTCCGCCGCCGCCGCATGCGGCGAGTAATACAACAATCGCAACCGTCACACAACGGCGCATCAACCCGGCACACATGATCGATGCGTACGCTTTGAATGTACCGCACGCCTGCTCGACGAAATAACGTTCACAGTCTTGCGAGGTGTAGATGCAGGCGCGATTTTTCTTTGCAGCAGCCGGCGTTTTGGCGCTTTGCGCATGCGGAGGCGGCGGTTCGACGACACCGGCCGCACCAACGCCTGGGCCAAGTGGACCACCGGCGGTAACAACCGCGACAGTGCGGTTTACGATCGGCAACGGTCAGAACGTGCAAAGCGCGCGCCGGCCGCAATATTTCTCTCCGCATACGCAATCAGTTGCCGTCACATATGCCGGGAAGTCCTACGTGGTCGACTTCATACAAGGTTCGAACGGATGTACCGGCGCGATTCCCAATGTGGTTTGTACGATACAATTTACTGCGCTGGTCGGCTCGGATACATTCGGAATCACTGCGTATGATGCGTACAGCGGTTCGGGCAGGGTTCTCTCGCAGACGCAAGTCACCGCGAACGTCGCGCCCGGCACGAACGACATAAAAGCGGTGCTCGATGGCGTTCCGGTAACTGCGAGCGTTCAAAAGGCGATCGATCTTCCCGAAGGGATCGCTACCAGCATCCCCGTGACCGTTACGGCATACGACGCCGACGGATCGGCGATTGTGGGACCCGGGAACTATACGGCGCCTGTTGCGCTGAGCGATTCGGACGTAAGCGGCGCTACCGGCGTAACGGCAAGTGTCACGGGACCGGGCGCGCAGGGAGTGATAACGTGGAACGGCTCCGGCAGTGTATTCGGCTTGGACGTCACCGCCCGGATCGGTAATTTTAGCAGTCAAGGCCAAGCAACGGGTCTGCTTCGCGTCGTTCCACAGTATGCGCAATACAACACGCCCTCGGGACGCAACGCGGTTGCGATCGCGGCCGCATCCGACGGCTCACTATTCGTAATCGAAGGTGGTACCCCGTTCGGGGTGACGATGGCGCTCGCACATGTCGCGTCCACCGGGAATGCCACTGAGATACCGCTCAGTTCAACGTTGGGACAAGGCGTCGCTTCGGCAGTCGTGGGCCCCGACGGAGCGGTGTGGTGCAGCACGGGCCCGAACTACGGACCGCTTTCTTCCGAGATCGTGCGCATCGATGCGTCCGGAAATGCGACCGCGTATAAGAGCGCGAGTCTATCGTATCCGGGACGGATCGTCGTCGGACCCGACAACCGGCTGTGGTTCGTACAACGCGGCGGGATCGGCGCAATCGATACGTCGGGAACGTTTACGTTCTACGCATATCTGTCAACGCCGAACGGCTCCGCCGCTTCTTTCGGCGATATTACGGCCGGCCCTGACGGAAACGTATGGGCTACCGTAGGCGGGCAAACCGGCTTGCTTCGGATCACGCCGTCCGGTACCATGACGTTTTTTCCAGTTGCAGTAAACATGACCGGCGCCATTGCGACGCAAGGCTCCCGTTTCGACGTCACGTTCGGTAATATGCTCTATCAGCTCGACGCCTCCGGCGCGGTTCAGGCAACATATACGCTCCCGGTCTTTCCATCGGGTGGCCCATTAACGACTGCATCGAACGGATCTGTCTGGATGTTGGCAGGCGGCGACGTCGCCGGCGGTTCGGCGATCGACCGCGTGAGCGCCGGCGGCGCGGCGTCCGCTATCGACATTCCTTATCCGGGCGATCCCGGGAACGGAATGCCGCAGATAACGCAATTCGCCCGCGCGGCCGACGGCAGCATGTGGTACGTGCGCGGTAACACTTATGGAAGGATCGTCGTTCACTAATGCGACTGCGCGCGATTTGTTCAGCGTTTGCCTTGACCGTTCTCGCGGCATGCGGTGGAGGCGGAGGCGGAGGCGGCGGCGGAACTCCGCCCGTCGGCAATCCTACGTCCACGCCAAGTTCCGCGCCCACGGCAACACCGGTTCCTTACGCGACGCTCGCGCCGGCGTCGTCGCGCCAGGGCGATGTAAAAACGCTGGCCGTTGGTGCTGGGGCGAATGCGATCGCGTATTGGCCTGACTACAATATCGTCGTCGTTGCAGCGGGCAATGCCATTGTCAATGCTGCCGACGGCACTGTTCTTGCAACGGCAGGCGATAATAATAACGTCAGCGCGGTTGCATATTCCGCAAACACTCATAGCATCGTATTCGCGACGCCGACGGACATCTATTCGAAGGGCACAAGCGGGCCGGTCCTGACCGTGGCCATTAATACGCAACACATCTTGTCGCTTGCCGCCGCCGCTGATGGGACGGTGTACGCCTTCGATACCGATCATATCATCAAGATCGCCGGCGGCGTTCCGGAAAACGTCACCGCGCCCGGTAGCCTCGGTTACAGCTACGACGGTGCAACACCATCGCTGGCCGTCGCGTCCGATGGTTCGCTGCTTGTTTCGGATCCGCTCAACGACGCCGTGTGGCACGTCACAAGCACCGGTACGATTATAGCGCTGGCCGGCAGCTGCAAAAACGCTACCGGCGTCGGTCCGCCGAATACTGCAGGAGTTTGTTGGCGCGTAAGCCAGCCCGGTACCGGCACCAACGCAAATTTTGGCGCGCCCGGAGGCGTTGCGTACGATGCGGCAACCGGCACGCTTTATGTCGCCGATACCTTTGACAACGAGCTGTGGAGCGTATCGGCGAGCGGCGTTGCGCAGCCCGTAGCGGGATACGGTGCGCCCATCAACGTCGACGCAAATGGGTTGTCGGCGTTTCTTTGGAATCCGAGCTCCATCACGTTTCAATCCGCAAGCAAATCCGTCGACATTCTTGAGTACGCGTCGAATTCACAGCAGGAAATCGCAGCGTACTCTACCGCGGGAAGCGCGGCGCCTGCAGCGATTATTCCCGCGACGAAGATTTACGTCCCCAACGGCTTGTTGGCCGATGCGCTAGCCGCTTCACCGGATGGCGGCGCTTGGGCGGCCGACCCGAACGGCGCAAGTGCGGATCGAATATCACCCACCGGGTCGATAACGAAATACGCTTCATCGAACGGCATCCATCCCACCTGGCACGTTGCCGTGGATGCGAACGGCAATGCGTGGTACCTCGCTTCGCACATGGGCTCTTCCGGCGTTCCCGTCGACCAAGGCATTCTGGAAGTCACACCGTCGGGCGCGCAAACGTATTCGGCGGCGGCACCGCAACATGCCGGCGCATCGAACTTCATTACTATGGAGGCCGTCACCATAGGGCCCGACGGCAATCCATGGTTTACCGAAAGCGAAACGTCGTTGTACGGCGGATCGTTCGGGTTCGTGAATGCGGCGACACATGCAGTAACGCAATACGCGACGTCCACCGTGCCGAACGCGATCGCGCCAGGTCCCGGCGGAACGATCGCTGTGGGAACGACTTCGAACAGCCAGCCCGCTATAGACTTTGCCGCATTGAACGGACAAGTCACGGCAACGCATCCCACGACGCTCTATTCGATTAATAGCCTGCAGTATCGCTCGAGCGACTCAACCTTGTGGTTTACGGACGTGGCGACTCGCTTGGCGAGTTTCACGGCGGCGGGATCGGAGCACGACTACACGGTTTGCGGAAATTGCGATCCGGTGAATCTCACGGTTGCGCCGGACGGTTCCATTTGGAGCGACGAAGGCAATTGGGGCGGCGGCATCGTCCGGATCACGCCAACCGGCCAAGTCTTGCAATACTTGCTGCCGACGAACATTGGAGCGAGTTATGGCATCAGCGCTCGTCCGGATGGAAAACTGTGGGTGTATCAAACCACCGGCGTGCTGTTCTTGTTCGATCCTGCAGCGTACGATGCGATGAATGGCCCGCATCCGGCGCAACCGGCAGCACGCCGCGGGGAGAGCATGATGCGATCGCGCTGGCATATGTGGGCGAGCGCACCGTAAGACCCTTACATGCTCTCCGGTGCGCTCACGCCCATAAGGCTCAACGTGCGGGCCAGGATCGTTTGCGTTGCCAGACAGAGGCCTAACCGCGCAAAACGCAGATTGCGGTCGTCCACGAGCACGCGGCATTCATGGTAGAACTGGTGAAAATCCGTTGCGATGTCGCGCGCGTAGCGCGTAAGGCGGTGCGGCGCGAGATTCTCGACCACGTTTTCGACCACGCGCGGCAACTCGGCAAGACGGCGCGCGAGCGCAATCTCCGCCGGATTCGTCAGCGGTTCCAGTGACGCGGTGCGGGCGGCTTCTACGTCGCCTGCATCGGCGTTTTTGAAGACCGACGCGATACGCGCGTGTCCGTACTGCACGTAATACACCGGGTTTTCATTGCTCTGCTCTTTGGCCAACTCCAAATCGAACGTCAGCGGCGACTCGGGCGCGAGCATCACGAAGAAGAAGCGCGCCGCATCGACGCCGACCTCGTCGATGATGTCGTCGAGCGTGACGATGTGGCCGGCGCGTTTGCTCATGCTGACGATTTCATTTCCGCGCACGAGCGTGATCTGCTGCGCGATCATTACGTCGAGATGGCTGCGGCTGTAGCCGAGCGCTTCCGCAAGACCTTTGAGCCTGCCGATGTAGCCGTGATGATCCGGACCCAGAATGTCGACGACCTTGTCCGCGCGCTTCAGCTTTTCGTAATGATAGGCGACGTCGTTTGCAAAATACGTCGGACGGCCGTCGCGGCGCACGAGCACGCGGTCCTTGTCGTCTCCGAACTCCGTCGCTTTGAAGAAGAGCGCGTCGTCCTGCTCGTAGGTATGGCCCGCTTCTTTTAACCGTTCGAGTCCGGCTTTGATCTTGCCGGTGTCGTGCAGTTCTTTCTCGCTCTGCCAGAGATCGTACCCCACGCCGAACCGCTGTACGGTTTCACGCTGCTCTGCAACGAGCGTATCGCGCCCCGTCTTCGAAAAATACGGCAGCCATTCGTCTTCGGGCGCGTTCACCCAGCGATCGGCGTCGTTATCGGCAATGCTTTGCGCGATCGGCGGAAGATAGTCGCCGGGATATCCCTCTTCCGGCATGGGAAACGCCGGATCGAAGATCTGCCGGTACCGCGCGTACAGCGAACGGCCCAGCGTATCCAGCTGGCCTCCCGCGTCGTTGATGATCCACTCCACGAACACGTCGTAGCCGCAATAGCGCATCGCATTCGCGAGCGTCGCGCCGAGGCTGCACGTGCGGCCTTGCACGACCACGAGCGGTCCGGTCGGATTGGCGCTGCCGAACTCCAGCGAGATGCGCATGTTGCGCGCCGCAAACTCGCCGAATTTCGCACCGTCGGAAAGAACGCGCGCCGTCACCGCCTGCCAGATCGCCGGCGCGATGCGCAGATTAATGAACCCCGCCGTCGGCGTAATCTCGGCGAACGATTCCCGCAGCTCGGGACGCCGTTCGAGCACCGCAGCTACTAGCGCGCTCGCGATGTCTTGCGGCGAGCGCTTCGCAATGCGCGTCAGCGAAAAGGCCGCGTTCGTCGCGAAATCGCCGAATTGCGGATTGCGCGGCGCTTCGAAGGCGATCGCGGATTGCGGCGCATCGGGATAAACCGCGCCGATCGCTTCTTGCAGCGTTGCGGCAAAAGTCGCAAGCGCGTCATCGTGAGGCAGCGGCTGCGGCTTAGTGATGGTAGGGTTCATTCCGCGCGATCTTCGCCGCCCGGTAGAGCTGTTCCAGCACGAACATGCGCGCCCACTCGTGTAAAAGCGTGAGTTTGGAAAGCGACCACACGTAGTCCGCGCGCTTGCGCAGCGCATCGGCCGCACCGTAGGTCCCCGCGATAACCAGCGTCAGGCGGCGCGTGCCCGCGTTGCCGGCTGCGGCTATCTTGCCGCTCAATTCTTCGCTGGATATCTGCGTGCCGGTGCGGTCGAGCAGCCACATCGCGTCGTCCTCGTGCACCTGGCGGAGCACGCGCTGTGCCTCATCGGCCATCGCCGTCTGCGGCTGTGACCCCAGCGAGGCCTTGACCTCGATGACCTCGACGGGATAGTAGGGCTGCAGCCGCGTGAGGAAATCGCCGCACGCGGCAGCGACGTAGCGCTCGCGCACTTTGCCGACGGCGACGATCCTGATCTGCATGCTTGCCCCGTTCGCAACGCGCCTGCGCTCGTCCGTGTTGATCCCGGTGTGGCGCAGCAACTGGGGCTGTTCGGTTCGCAGCCGCGCGTCTTTGTGAACGACGAGAGCGGCGGCATCGTCTATTATCCCGGTGTGTTCGCGGCGGACGAGAGCGCCGCGCTGTTCGAGCATTTCGAACGTACGTTGCCGTGGACGCAAGAGTCCATGTGGATGTATGACAAGACGGTGAGCGTGCCGCGGCTCATCGCGCGGTTTCTTCCCGGCGAGCCGATGCCGGACGAACTGGCCGGCGTGCAGCGCCGCGTTGAAACGTTTTTAGGCCAACGCTTCACAGCGTGCTCCGTGCAATACTATCGCAGCGGCGCCGACAGCGTGGCCTGGCATAGCGATCATACTGAAGAACTGATTGACCGGCCCACGATCGCGGTGGTCAGTTTGGGCGCGGCGCGGGAGATGCTCGTCCGCAGCAAAGGCCGTCCGCGCCGGACGTTTTCGTGCGATCTTGACCCCGGAAGTCTCTTCGTGATGAGCGCGCGGGCGCAGGATTTCTGGGAGCACCACATTCCGAAAGTGCCGCGTGCTATCGCGCCGCGTATTTCTATCGCGCTGCGTCAGCGCAAAGCGTAACGCTGTCCGGCTCGAGCGTCGATCGCGCCGGCTAATTCCAGGAACGAGAGTGCCGCGATCACGCGCGGCGCCGGTTCGTCCGCCGCTTGAAACAGGTCGTCGAGCGTCGCCTCCCCTTCACGCAGCCGTTCCAGCAGGCGCTGTTGAAGGGCATCGTGCGCCCGCGCCGGCTCGAGCAAGGACGCTTTCGCACCGGGCGGCGCGCTCAAGCCGAGATCGTCGAGCACGTCTTGCGCGCTGCGAGCCAGAATCGCGCCGTCGCGGATGAGCGCGTGGCAGCCGGCCACGTGCGGGCGATCCACATCGCCCGGCACCGCGAAGACCGGAATGCGCCCGGCCGCCCACCCCGCGGTGTTCAATGCGCCGCTCCGCGCAGGCGCTTCGATTACGACGACCGCGTCGGAAAGCGCCGCCACGATGCCGTTGCGTTCCAGAAACTGGTGCGGCATCGCGAGCATCGATGGCGGGTAAGGCGAGATCACGGCGCCGCCGGCCTCGACGATCCGGGTGCCCAAGCCGCGGTTGCGCGTGGGGAAGAACCGGCCGTGCCCGCTTCCGAGCACGCCGATGGTCGGTGCGTGCGCGTCGAGTGCACCGGAATGAGCGGCGGCGTCGATGCCCAGGGCCAGACCCGAGAGAATCGCGCAGCCCGCAGCGCCGAGGTCGGCCGCAAAGCGCTGCGCGAGCGCCTTCCCGTACGCCGTCGCAGCCCGGGTGCCCACGATGGCGATAGCAGGCCGGCGCAAGCCTTCCAGGCTTCCCGAGACCCACAGAGCGTCGAAGTCCGCGGGCAGGGCACGGGACGGGCGCAGCGCGGCGAAATGCTCGAACGGGACCAGCTCGGGTGGGTTCATGCCTTCCCTTCACGCCGGTCCCTGAGGCGCGCAAGGGGGAAACCCGCACGCGCCTGGGAATAAAGCGCGCGAACTATCGCCCCCAGGGGCGACCAATCATCGCCGGCATTCGGAGGAACCAAACGTGGCAGCAGAAGCCTACTGTGTGAAGTGCAAGACCAAGCGTCAGATCAAAGACGCGGTCCAAATCACGATGAAAAACGGACGCCCGGCGACCGAGGGCAAGTGCCCGGAGTGCGGGACGAAGATGTTCAAGATCGGCGCGGCGAGCTAAACCCGCCTCGTAAATCGCAAGAAGCCGCCGGTGAGCAAGCGCTCCCGGCGGCTTTTTTTGCGCAACTACTTCTTGTGCCTTATAATGAGTGGACCACAATATGTGGTAAGTCCAGAAGAGGGACCGCCCCATCATCTGTCCGACCTGCCGTAAGAGCGAAACGCGCGTCGTCGATTCCCGGGACGACGAGAACGTCGTCCGGCGCCGGCGCGAATGTTTGGACCCGCGCTGCAAGCACCGCTTCACCACATACGAGCGGATGGAAGCGCCGCGTCTTTTCGTTGTGAAAAAGGACGGCCGCCGGGAGCAGTTCAGCCGCGAGAAGATTTTGGCCGGCTTGCGCCGCGCGTGCGAGAAGCGCCCGGTCTCGGAAAGCCAGATGGAAGCGGTCGCGGCCGACCTCGAGCGCGATCTGTTCGCGCGCGGCGAGAGCGAAGTGCCCTCGACCACCATCGGCGAGAAGCTCATGGAAGCGCTGCGCAACTTGGACAAAGTCGCGTACATCCGCTTCGCGAGCGTGTACCGCCAGTTCCACGACGTCGAAAGCTTCCAAGAAGAATTGGCGACGCTGCTCTCCAAGTGAGAGGCGATGCCCATCTCCGTGTCACTCAAACGCCTGCCTGAAGGCGAGGGACTTCCGCTTCCCGCGTACATGACCGAGCACGCCGCGGGCGCGGATCTCTGCGCTGCCGTGCGCGACGCGCTCACGTTGCTTCCCGGCGCGCGCGCGCTCGTACCGACCGGTTTTGCGATCGCGCTTCCCGAGGGCTATGAAGCGCAGATCCGTCCGCGCAGCGGACTCGCGCTCAAGCACGGCGTGACGTGCTTGAACACGCCCGGCACGATCGACGCCGATTACCGCGGTGCAGTTTGCGTGGTGCTGGCGAATCTGGGCAGCGAGCCGTTCGTCGTGCGCCGCGGCGACCGCATCGCGCAGATGATCGTCGCGCCGGTCTCGCGAGCGGCCTTCGACGTGGTCGAGGACTTGCCCGAAAGCGCGCGCGCGGGCGGTGGTTTTGGGCATACGGGTATCGCGAGCATATGAAGGTCTATATCGTCGGTGAGGGAGCGGTCGGAACCTACCTTGGCGATCTGCTGCAATCCATCAACATCGACGTAACGTACGCGCCGCGCGACATGGAGCGCGTCACGCAAGTCGACGCCGACGTTGCGATCGTGGCCGTAAAGGCGTACGACACCGACGGCGCGATCGAGACGTTGCGCCGCGCGATCCCCTATCCCGAGAAATGCGTGTTCGTCAGTCCGCAAAACGGCGTGGGCAACGAAGAGAAAATTGCCGCCGCGTTCGGCAAAGACAACGTCGTAGCCGCGGCGCTCACCACGCCGGTCGATCGCCCGCTCGATGACGGCCATGCGAAGGTTGCGACGGCGAAAGAGGGCGGCCTGGCATTCTCACCCATGGGCGCGAACGCGTATAACTGGCTGACTGCGGCGTTTGCGAGCAGCGGAATTAAAGTGCAAGTCGTCGATGATTGGCGCGCGCTCAAGTGGTCGAAACTCGCGCTCAACGTGGTGGCCAATGCGAGCTGCGCGATCCTCAACGTGCTGCCCAACCGTCTCGTACATTTTGAAGAGGTTTTCACGCTGGAGATCCGCGCGATCCGCGAAGTCCGTGCCGTGATGCAGGCAATGAACATTACGCCGATCGATCTACCGCGCTACCCCGTCCGCGCGCTGCAAGGCATCGCGACGTTGCCGAGCCCGATCGCACGCCGGCTACTCGCGGGGCGCGTTGCGGGCGCGCGCGGGACCAAGCCGCCCTCGCTGCTGCTCGACCTGCGGGCCGGCAAAGCACAGACCGAGGTGGATTATCTCAACGGCGCGGTCGCCTGCGCGGGGCGTGACAACGGCGTGCCGGTCCCGGTCAACTCGGTGTACGCGCGCGTGCTCGAAGATATCGCGCACATGCCGCAATTGTGGGCGAAATATCGCGAGCGTCCTGATACGCTGGCCTCGGAGGTCGAAGCGGAAATGCGGCGCGTCAAAGCGCTGGCCCGCGCGTAAGAGAGGAAGAGCCGTGCGTCATCCGGATGTCAACGAAACCATCGAAGGCTGGTGGATTCTCCACCGCATGTTCGCGTTCGATCGCCGCCGCTGGGCCGGCGCCGCGGAATCGCACGAGCGCATCACGCGTGAAGCGGCGGACGTGCTGCGAGGACTCGCGTCGGATGAAGCGGGCGATGTGAGCCTTGCGCAGATCGTCGGCCACAAGGCCGATCTCATGTTCACGCACTACGCAAAATCGTACGATGGTCTGGCGGCGGCACAAATGCAGCTCGACGCATGCGAGCTGTTCGAGTTTTTAGAACCGCGCGATTCGTACGTTTCCATCCTCGAACTTGGTTTGTACGAAGCGACCGGAAAGATTCACGCCGCGCTCAAGGAGCGCGATCTGAAACCGTACTCGCCGGATTGGAACGCCGCGTTCGACGAGATGCTCGGCGAGCAGGCAAATCATCCGCGCAACGCCGGGCGCTTGTGGGCGCGAATTCCTCAACGCCGGTACGTCTGCTTCTACCCGATGGACAAAAAGCGCGAAGGCGCCGACAACTGGTACACGCTGCCTTTTGAAGAGCGCGCGAAGTTGATGCTCGATCACGGCAAGATCGGGCGTTCGTTCCACGGACTGGTCACGCAAGTGATCTCCGGCTCCATCGGCTACGACGATTACGAATGGGGCGTCGATCTCTACGCCGACGATCCAATCGTCTTCAAAAAGTTGATCTACGAAATGCGCTTCGATGAAGCCAGCGCGCGCTTTGCGGCATTCGGCCCGTTCTTCAGCGGCGTGCAGTTTTCGGTGGAGTCGCTGCCCACGTTCCTTTCCGGAGCCGGCGTTCCGGAATTCAAAGCGCGCGAAACCGCCAACGCTTAGAGAGCCACCGCGCTCGTATTTCCGCCGCTGACGACGACCGCGACGCGTTCGCCGGGTTTCGGCCGGTATTTGCGCGAGAGCACGGCGGCAAACGCCGCCGCGCCACCCGGCTCGGCGACAATGGTGAGGTTTTGCCATAGCGTGCGCTGGGCCGCAATGATGTCCTCGTCGCTGACCAAAATGACGCGATCGACGTAGCGTTGCGCGATGGGAAACATCAGCTCGCCGACGCGGCGCGGAGCGAGCGAATCGTTTGCGATGCTGCCCGTCTCTGCGTCCACCGGATGGCCGGCTTCAAGAGCGCGCTGCAGCGTCGGCGCGGCGTCCGGTTCGACGGCGACAATCTTGACGTCGCCTGAAAAGCATGCGGCGATACCGCCGATGAGACCGCCGCCGCCCACAGCGACGAGGACCGTATCGACGCCGGAAAACTGCTCGCCGATCTCGAGCGCGATCGTGCCTTGTCCCAGCAGCGTTTCCACTTGATCGAACGCGTGCACCGGCATCGCGCCGCTTTCGAGCAGCCATTCTTCACTCGCGGCTAGCGCGTCGGCGTAACGCTCGCCGCCCACGACAAGCTCTGCGCCGTAGCTGCGGATGCGCTCGATTTTCGCCGCCGATGAAACGGTCGGCACGAAGATGCGTGCAGGCGTGCGTAGCCGCATCGCGGCATACGCCACCGCAGCGCCGTGATTGCCGCCGGACGCAGCAACTACACCGGGGCCGGGCACCTCGCGCGATAGCATATTCGCGAACGCGCCGCGCGTTTTGAACGAGCCGGCATGCTGCAATAACTCCAGCTTGATGCCCAGCGAGAAACCGCTCAGACCGAATTCCGACGCGCTCGCTGCGATGAGCGGTGTGCGGCGGATGTGCGGTTCGATGAGCTTGGCCGTAGCCAGAAAGCGGTCACGGGCGATCTGCGAAGAATGCGTGTCGGACATACCGCTGCAATTCGAAGGAGAGCCCCCGTGGAACTGCATTATCAGGTCGTGGACGTCTTCACAAAAACACCCCTCGAAGGCAACCCGCTGGCCGTCTTCACGGACGCTCGAGACATCGACGGCGCGCTCATGCAGCGTATTGCCAAAGAGCTGAACCTTGCCGAGACGGCGTTTATTCTTCCCGCAACGCAAGACGGCTGCGCTGTGCGTGTCCGGATCTTCACGCCGGCGAAAGAGATGCGGTTCGCAGGACATCCGACGATCGGCTCCGCGTACGTTGCGCGCACGAATGGTTTCGTGCCGGCTGATGCTGCGGCGTTCGTGCTCGAAGAATTAATCGGCCCGGTACCCGTGCGCGTGGAGAGCCCGAACGATCCGCTGCTCTGGCTGCGCACTCCCAAGATCGACCGCGGCGCGCGCTTCGATGCGGACGCGTGCGCGCAGGCCGTCGGTTTGGGCGTCGACGATCTTTTGCCCGGCGTTCCGTGCGAGTTGTGGTCCGCCGGCAACCCGACCATTTATATTGCCGCGCGCGATGCAGCGGCCGTCGATCGCGCGGCAGCGGACACGACGCGGTTGCGCGCGCTGCACGCCCCGGTCGGCGAACCCGTATGCACCTTCGTTTTTGCACCCGTCACGCGCGGCGCGTATTCGCGGATGTTTGCGCCGGATCTCGGCGTGCCGGAAGATCCCGCAACCGGCAGCGCAACCGGTCCGCTTGCGGCGTTCATGCTCGCACATGGACTTGCGCCGCACACCGCTGCCGGCGCGCGCTTTATCAGCGAGCAAGGCACAAAGATGGGACGCAAAAGCGAACTCCACATCCGGTTGGACGGAGATCGCGGTGAACACGGTATTGAAGTCGGCGGTTACGTCGCGCCGCTTACGCGTGCGACGATGGTGCTCGAAACTTAGTCGCTTGCGACCCGGCCGTGACGCGACGCGGGCACGAAACGGTAGCCCATTCCGCTGCCTCGCTCATCGGAGATCGGCGTGACGGCCGCGAGTAAAGCGCTGTGGTATTTGCAGGCTTCGACGGCCATTAGGGCGCCCGCTTGGCGCGTTGCGGAACATCCGCAATGCCAATGAAGAAACTCTCCTTGCGAAGCGGCCATCTGATGGTCCGGCCGGCACAACAGAAGGCGTATTTGCGACTCTGCCAGGTAAAACATACATACCATTGTACGCGTGTTTGCAGCGCGAAACTAGTGAAGCGCGCAAAGTGCACTACGGTTATCTTCGTTCTGCAGGGTAGGATACAATCATGGCGTCCGGAGAACACAATGTGCGCGAGCCGGAAGAATACGAGCTGCAACTGCAGCGAATTCGTACGATCGATGACGCAGTAAAACAGCACAACGCAGCAGTCGAGCTTCTGCACGGCGCGCACAAAGATCGCGATCTGACGGCATGGCCGAAATACGACGCGATCATCGGCGAGATCGAAGCCTTCGAAAGAGAGTCAGGGAGCCGGCTGGAGCGCGGCTGACCGCGGCTCCCGGCAAGTGGCGGACAGGTCGCTTAACTTCGGCAACACTGGCCCTAGGCGGCGCGCGTATCTAGGCGCTCTAGGCTGCGATAGTGGATCGCTTCGGCGACGTGTTCGGCCGTAATGCGTTCGCAACGCGCTAGATCCGCAATCGTGCGTGCCGCGCGAGCGATCCGGTCTAACGCGCGTGCGGAAAACTGACGGCGGGCGCTCGCGTTTGCAAGAACGTGCATCGCATCGGCGTCCAGCGCGCAATATGTCTTTACCGCGTTCCCCGGAATCTCGCCGTTACACGCGATCGGCGTGCCCGCAAAACGCTTGCGCTGAAGTTCGCGCGCGGCGATAACGCGTTCGCGAATGACCGCGGAGCGTTCCGCGCGCTCGGGCGCAACCATGTCATCGAACGCAACGCGCGTAATTTCGATTTGCAAATCGATACGGTCCAACAGCGGGCCGGAAAGTTTAGAGACGTATTTGGCAACCGCGGCGTCATCGCACCGGCATTCCGCGCTGCGCGCTCCGCGGTATCCGCACGGACACGGATTCATGGATGCTACGAGCATAAACTGCGCCGGGTAGGTAAACGTGCCGGCCGCGCGCGCGATAGTCACGGACCCTTCTTCCAACGGCTGACGCATAACCTCAATCGCAGAGCGGGTAAACTCGGGAAGCTCGTCTAGGAAGAGCACGCCGTTATGCGCGAGCGATATTTCTCCCGGCTTTACGGCAGATCCACCGCCGACGAGCGCTGTTTGGCTAATAGTGTGGTGCGGAAAGCGAAACGGCCTTGCCTGTACGATGCCCGGCTGCGTTCCCAGTAATCCGGCGACGCTGTAGATTTTCGTAACTTCCAGTGCCTCTGCCGCGCTCATCGGCGGAAGAATTGACGGCAGACGCCGCGCGAGCATCGTCTTTCCGCATCCGGGCGGGCCGACGAACAGCGCGTTATGCCCGCCCGCGGCGGCAATTTCCAGCGCGCGCTTCGCACCGGCTTGCCCGCGAACGTCGGCGAAATCCCCATAGAACGCGTCGTTTGAAACCGTACGTATCGCAACGCGCGGCTCCACGCGCCATTTCGCACCGTTGCCTCCGAGCACTGCGATCGCGGCATGCAACGTGTCGACCGCATAGATTTCGATGCCGTCGATCAGCGCGGCTTCGTCGGCGTTTCCGCGGGGCAAGATCAGTTTTCTGAGCCCGGCCGTCTTCGCACCCAGTACCATCGGTAAGATGCCGCTGACTGCGCGCACAGTGCCGTCCAACATGAGCTCGCCGAGCGCCACGTAGCCTTGTAACGCACCGCGATCGATTTGCCCGTCGATACCGAGCAACGCCAGGGCGATCGGTAAGTCGAACGCGGGGCCCTCTTTGCGCACGTCGGCAGGTGAAAGATTGACCAGCACGCGTCCAGGCGGATAGGCAAAGCCGGAGTTGAAGATCGCCGCACGTACACGATCGCGCGCCTCGCGCAAGGCGCGGTCGGGTAATCCGATGATCGAAAATTCCGGCGTTCCCGGCGAGGTGTCGGCCTCGACGCGGACTACGTAACCGTCAATGCCGAGCATTGCGGCGGAAAAGCCAAGAGCGAGCACAGCGATCCTCCGCTCTTTCAATCCCACGGTCCTTACCGTGCCGCAAGGGACTGCTCGCTTCTCTACCAGATAAAAAACCGTTGCGCAGGCATCCGTGGCATGCCCCGTCCCGTTAATTGGGTAAGATAAGCAAGCTCGGCTGGAGGTTTTGCATGCAAGGGAAAGCAACACTCGCGGATCACCCGATTCACCCCATGTTGGTTGCCTTTCCGATCGGATTTTTCGGCGCGGTTTTGGTTAGCGACGTGATATCGATCTGGGGCAATCCCGGTTTTTGGCCACACATGAGCGTGTGGCTTATTGCCTTCGGTGTTGTAGGTGCTCTTATTGCCGCGCTCTTCGGCTTTGTCGATTACTTCACCGCGCCCATGCCGGCGGCGGCGAAGCGTACTGCGACCACTCACATGATCCTGAACCTCATCGTTGTGGCGATCTACATTGCAGCGTTTTTCGTGCGGTACGGCAATCCGATCAGTACGCTCGGTTACGTGCTGACGTATATCGGGCTGGGCACGCTTGTCGTATCGGGATGGTATGGCGGGCATCTCGTGTATGTCGGACTCGTCGGAACAAAGCCGGCTAAAGAAACCACCGTTGAAGGCCGGTCGGCAGAAACGATGAGGGCGCCGGCGCAGCGCTCGTAGCTGCGATGATGCAGCAACTCGTAAAAGCAATCCAGGATCAGCCGCTCGCCGATCGCATCGCCGACATTGTGCAGCCGCCGGCGCGGCGCGCGTTCCGCCAGACATCCGGCGCAGGACGGACGCTCAAAAACATACTGAGCGGAACGTCGATTGGCCATCCGCTGCATCCGATTCTCAAAGATGTACCGGTAGGCGGATGGACGATGGCGGCCGTATTCGACGCGCTCGCCGTGGTTGCTCCGGGTAAAGACTTCGAGCGCGCTGCGGATGTTTCGATTTTGACCGGTCTTGCCGGTGCGGTTGCCTCGGCCGTTACCGGTTTATCGGATTGGTCGGATACGACCGGCCGCGCGCGGCGCATCGGTGAAGTGCATGCGATCCTCAATGTGACCGCTACTGCTCTATACGCCGCCGCTCTCCTCGCGCGTAAAGATTCGCGGACGTCGCGTGTCGCTCTCGCGTACGGCGGTTATGGCATCATGCTGCTCGGTGCGTACCTAGGCGGACATTTGGTTTTCGCTCAGCAAACCGGCGTCAATCACGCGGCGAAAACTCACTTACCGCTGGAGTTTCGTCCCGTGCTTCCCGCCGGCGAATTGAAAGAAAACGAGCCGCAGCGAGCCGATTACAACGGAATGCCTGTGGTGCTCGTTCGTCGTGGCGAACGCATACACGCGCTCTACGCGCGTTGCGCGCACCAGGCGGGACCGCTCGAAAAAGGAAGCGTTGAAGGCGACAGCATTCGATGCCCTTGGCACGGCTCGCGCTTCTCGCTTGAGGGCGGCGCCGTGCTGGAGGGGCCGGCCACCAGTCCGCAGCCGTGCTTCGAGACGCGCGTAGCCGCCGGGATGATCGAAATACGCTCGCGCGAGCGCGAATCACCGTAGCATTTTCACAGTTTCTTCAGACCTTCGGGTAGGTCGCCAACGCAATCATTCCGATTGCGGAGGCACACATGAACAATCGAATCACAGCGGCTCTGGCGCTCACATTGTTGTTGGCCGGCTGCGGCGGCTACGGCGGGGGATCGTCGAAGTACATGCCGCCGGGAGCGAGTAACGGCGCGCCGGCTTCCGCGACGCCCGCCATTACGCAAACAATTCTCGGATCGCCCGGCCTTGCGACGCCGAACGGATTCACGTTGTACGAGTTCAGCGGCGACGGTACCGACGTTTCAAACTGCACGGCCTCGTGCGCGGCGGTTTGGCCGCCCTTTATGGCAAGCGCCGGCGCGCAGCCAACGGGCAATTTTACCGTCATCATGCGCATGGGCGGCGGACAACAGTGGGCGTATAAAGGGCACCCGCTCTACACGTTTACGGGCGATACCGCTGCGGGCATGGCGAACGGCCAGAACGTTGCGGCGAGCGGCGGAACGTTTACCGTAGCGCGCCCGTAGGCGGTGCAAAAACGATGAAGACCGCCCACGCATATTCCGGGAGCCGCATTTTCACCGAACGGCGAATAGCCGCGCGAACTGTCCGTATCGCGGCGATCGCGCTAGCGGCGCTCGTCGCGTTAGCATTTGCGGTTTATACCGCTCTAACGCTGAATCGCATGGCCGAAACGCTCGATAGCATGCAAACGGGCCTCGCTAAAACGAATCTGCAGCTCTCCGGCACCAACGCCCGGCTGAACCGGATGACGGTACTTTTGCGCGGAACGAACGCGCAAATCCGAGTGACGAACGGCAGACTGGGCACGACCGCCGGCCGCCTCGGCGCCACAAACGGCCTCCTCGGTCACACCAACGCCACCCTAGCCGGCATGGCCGTTAATCTGCGCCTCACCGTCCGCGGCCTTTCCAGTACCAACGCTAGGCTGCATCAGACCAACACCACGCTCGCAGGCATGGAGGCGCGTATCGACGCGATGACCCGCAAAATCACCCACGCGAAGCTGCTCTTTTGAGAGCGCGGCGGGCCCGCGCCGCTTCACGCGGGCCCGCCGGACTGCATGGGAGGGAGACTTATCCACATCACCCACAGGATCGAAGTGTTAATCTGTGGATAGGACCAATGGACCTAGACGGCCCGCGCGAAGGCAGCCCGAAGCGCGCCACGAACCCCCGTCCGAATACTTTCGGAGGAGCCCTCACTTTGAAGCATTTCCGCGTCCTTGGCATTGCGGCCGCGCTTGGCGCGACGCTCGCCGCATGCTCGGGTTCGAACCACAACGGACAGCAGTCGTCGAGCACGACCACGACGACTACCACGACGTCCGCCTCGGCTGCGCCGGGCGCCAAGACCATCGGCGTCTCGATTCAAGACTCCGAGGCGCAGTTCTATCAGTCCATGGAAGCCGGCATGCAAGCCGAAGCCGCAAAGGACGGTTATAAGGTAACGTTCGTCGATGCCAACCGCGACAGCTCCAAGCAGCAATCGCAAGTTGAAGACTTCATCTCGAAGAAAGTCGATGCCATCGTCCTGACGCCGGCCGACTCGCAAGCGATCGGAAGCGCGATTGCCGAGGCCAATAACGCCAACATTCCGGTGTTCACCGCGGATATCGCAAGCACGAGCAAACAAGGCAAAGTCATCTCGCACATCGCCTCCAACAACGTTCAGGGCGGCGCGCAGGCTGCGATGCTCATGTGCAAAGCGACGGGCGGTTCGGGCAGCGTCGCAATCATCGACCAGCCGGAAGTCACCAGCGTGCAAGATCGCGTCAAAGGCTTCAAGGCCGCGCTGGCGCAGAATTGCCCCAACGTGAAGATCGTCGCCGACGTGGACGCCGGCGGCACTCGCGACAAAGCGAACTCCGATATGGGCGATATTCTGCAGCGCAACAAAGACATAAAAGGCGTGTTCGGCGTGAACGACGACTCCGCGCTCGGCGCGATGACCGCGGTGCGGGCGGCGGGTCTGTCGGGCATTGCGATCGTCGGATACGACGCGCAAACCGAGGCGCGTACCGCGATCAAAAATGGAACGATGTACGGGGACGTGTTGCAGCATCCGGATCAGATCGGCAAGCTGACTATCGACGCAATTCAGAGTTATTTTGCCGGGAAGAAAGTTCCGGCGCGAGTCGACGTTCCGGTTGGAACCTACACCAAAGCCAACGCAAAGTAACGCTGCCCTGAGTACCGCACCCCTTCTAGAGATGCGCGGCATCGGGAAATCGTTTCCCGGTGTCCGCGCATTGAACGGCGTCACGTTCGACCTGCGCGCGGGCGAAGTGCACGCGCTCGTCGGCGAAAACGGCGCCGGTAAATCCACGCTCATGAAGATTCTTGCGGGCGCTCAGCCTGCAGATACCGGCGAGATTCTCATCGACGGGCAAGCCGCGCACATCGACTCGCCGCGCGCGGCCGAGAATCTGGGCGTCGGCATGATTTATCAAGAATTCAATCTCGTGCCGGCGCTTAACGCGATCGACAACATCGTGCTGGGCAGCGAGCCCGGTCGCGGGCCGTTCATCGATGAAAGTGCGGCGCGGGCGCGCGCAGCCGCCGCGTTCGCCGAACTGGGCATCACCATTCCTCTCAACGTGGAAACGTCGCGACTTTCCGTTGCGCAGCAGCAGACGATCGAGATCGCCAAAGTGCTCTCGCGCCGCGCGCGGATCATCGTCATGGACGAACCGACCGCGGCCTTGACGGACCGCGAGATCGACGCGCTTTTCGCCATCATTCAAACGCTGAAGAGTAAGGGCGCCGGGATCATCTATATTTCGCACCGTCTGGAAGAGTTGCCGCGCATTGCGGACCGGATTACGGTGCTGCGCGACGGACAAGCCATCGAGACGCGCGCCATAGCAGAGTTCCCGCCCGATGAAATCGTTCGCGCGATGGTCGGGCGCCGGCTCGAATCGCACTTCCCGGATCTGCCGCCGGTTCCGTCCGGCGCGCCGGTGATGCTCTCGGTGCGCGGCCTGCTGAACCCGCCGATGGTGAACGGCGTTTCGTTCGAAGTGCGCCGCGGCGAAATCGTCGGCCTTGCGGGCCTCGTCGGCGCCGGACGCACGGAGATCGTGCGCGCGATCGCGGGCGCCGACATTCCAAAGAGCGGCGAGATTTCGGTGGACGGCAAACCGCTGCACGCGCGGGGACCGGCCGACGGAATTACTGCAGGCATCGCGCTGATCACGGAAGATCGGAAAGCGCAGGGCCTGGTCCTAGGCCTGAGCATCCGCGAAAACATCACGCTCGCGCATCTCTCGCAGTTCGTGAACCGCGATCTGCTGGTGAACCGCGCGAAAGAAGACCGCGAGGCCAATAGGTTCATCGAGGAGCTGCGCATCCGCACGCCCGGTCCCGAGCAGCTCGCGCAGAATCTTTCGGGTGGAAATCAGCAAAAGGTCGTGCTCGCGAAATGGCTTTTGGGTGACGCGCGCGTCTTTCTTTTTGACGAGCCGACGCGCGGAATCGACATCGGGGCGAAAGCCGAAATCTACAATCTTATGGTCAAACTGGCGGAAAATGGAGCGGCAATCGTGATGGTAAGCAGCGAACTGCCCGAGGTGCTCGGCATGTCGCACCGCATTTTGGTGATTAAAGACGGCACGATCGCCCGCGAATTCTCGCGCGAGCAAGCCTCGCCCGACGCCGTCATCGCCGCTGCAACGGGAGCTGCCGCGTGAACGCCGGTATTCAAGCCGAACTGACCCAAAACGTTAAAGAAGAGAAGGCAAAACAGACGCGCGCCTATTGGCTGCGCGTCGGCGGCGCTATCGCACTGCTCGTCATCATTGCGCTGCTCATCAACGTCGCCGCCAAAGGCGCGTTCCTCGAGCCCGCCAACATTATTCGCGTCCTGCGGCAAATCACGTACGGCTGCATTTTAGCGGTAGGCGAAACGTTCGTAATAATCACCGCCGGCATCGATCTCTCGGTCGGCTCGCTCATCTCGCTCTCGGGCGTGGTGATGGCGATGTTCGCCAACTCGCTGCACATCGGCGGATTTCCGCTCATCGCCGCAACACTGTGCGTGGGCCTTGCGCTCGGCGCGGCCGCCGGTTTCGTCAACGCCGTTCCCGTCGTCAAGCTCAATCTGCCGCCGTTCATCACCACGCTGGCGATGATGTTGATGGCCGAAGGACTCTCGTTCAAACTCTCGCACGGACGCCCCGTGCCGCTCGAAAGCACGGATTTTCAAAATACCGGCATTGGGTTTTTCTTGGGACCGCTCTTCAGCTCGTTGCATTTGCCCGGCTTGCCGATCCCGGTGATTTGGATGCTGGTCATCGTGGTGGCCGCATCGATTCTGTTAATGCGCACCCGTTTCGGGCGCTACGTCTTTGCGCTCGGAGGCAACGAAGAAGCGGCGCGCCTCGCGGGCGTGAACGTAACGCGCGTAAAGACGCTCGTCTACGTTATTAGCGGCATGTGCGCGGCAGTCGCCGGCTTCTTGCTGATGGCGCTCTTTTCGTCCGGCTCCCCGCAAACCGGCACCGGCGATGAGATGCTGGAGGCCATCGCGGCGGTCGTCGTCGGCGGCACGAGTTTGATGGGCGGCCGCGGCACGATCGTCGGCACGTTTTTCGGCGCGCTGCTCATCGGCATGCTTTACAACGTCATGAACCTGCTCGGCATCGAATCCTACACGCAAAAGATCGTTCTGGGCGCTGTGATTCTGCTCGCGGTCGTCGTGGACGAACTGCGTAAGCGGTATCTGCGCAGGGCATAACGCTAGCCATGGCGGTGCAAACCACCGAGGGGCACGGGCAAGAGGGCGCAGTCCGCTCGCGCCGTCATCGCACGGAGCCGTTGAGCGCGCTCTCGCTTGCGGCGCTTGGCGTCGTCTTCGGCGACATCGGGACCAGCCCGCTCTACGCCTTCCAGCAGTGTTTTACGGGCGAATTCCCGGCTGCCGTGACGACGCAGAACGTGCTCGGGATTCTTTCGCTCATTTTCTGGGCGCTGGTCGTCGTGGTGTGCTTGAAGTACGTCACGTTCTTGCTGCGCGCCGATTACGACGGCCAAGGCGGCACGCTGGCGTTGCTCGCGCAGCTCATTCCACCCAAACGCGCTGCCACGCCGATGGGCCTGGGCGGCCTTGCGCTGCTTGTGCTGTTCGGTTCGTCGATGCTCTACGGCGACGGCGCGATGACGCCCGCGATCTCGGTAATTTCCGCGGTTGAAGGTTTGGATGTCTGGACGCGCGCGGCGCATCCGTTCATCGTCCCGATCGCCGTCATCATCCTCATCGGCTTGTTCGCCGTGCAAAAACGCGGAACGGGACGCATCGGCGTGCTGTTCGGCCCGATCATGCTGGTGTGGTTTGCCGCGATCGGAACGGCGGGCGCGTTTTCGGTCGTTCACAATCCCGGCATTTTCGCCGCGCTCAATCCGGTATACGCCGCCGAATTTTTCGTGCACAACGGCGCGCGCAGTTTGCTGATCTTCGGCGCCGTGGTGCTGTGCGTCACCGGCTGCGAAGCATTGTACGCCGATCTGGCGCACTTCGGCCGCAAACCGATCACGGCGGCGTGGGTCTTCGCCGTTTTTCCGGCGCTGCTGCTGAACTACTTCGGACAAGGCGCGCTCACGCTCGCCGATCCGCACGTGATTCACGCGCCATTCTTCCGGCTCGTCCCCTCGTGGGGCATCATCCCGATGGTGCTGCTGGCGACGCTCGCAACGGTGATCGCATCGCAAGCGCTCATTTCCGGCGTGTTCTCGCTCACGCAGCAAGCGATGCAGCTCGGCTTCACGCCGCGCTTCCGGATCGTGCACACGTCCCGCCATTTTGCCGGGCAGATCTACATGCCGACGATTAACGCGCTGCTCGGCGTCGCCTGCATCATTCTGGTGATAACGTTCCGCTCGTCCGAGCATCTTGGCGGCGCATACGGCTTGGCCGTGACGATTACCATGCTCACCGACACCATCGCGTTCTCGCAATTGCTGCGCCTGCGCTGGATGTGGCCGGCATGGCAATGGGTCCCGCTCATTGTGCTGTTCCTGGCATGGGAAGTCTCGTTTTTAGTCGGGAACGCCTCGAAGTTCATCTCCGGCGGCTGGGTGCCGTTCGCGATGGCGCTCGCGCTATTCGTGCTCTTCACGACGTGGAACCGGGGCCGCCGCCGTCTCATGGCGGGCGTGCTCGAGCACACCATGCCGGTCGATGAGTTCCTGCGCGAAGCGAAAGAACCGACGGTTATAAGCGGAACGGCGTTCTTCCTGAGCCCCGATCCGCATGGCATTCCTTACGTGATGCACCATCAATGGATGCGCAATCACATCATTTTCGATACCGTGGTTCTACTGACGGTGATGCACGCGTCGCAACCTTTCGTGCATCCCGAGAATCGTATCGAGGTCGAGAATCTGACGCCGCGCCTTATGCGCGTGAAGGCCTGGTACGGCTTCATGCAAGAGCCGAACATTCACGATATTTTGCGGCATTTGCGCAAGTGCCGCCCGGATGTCGACTTTGCCCATTCAACGTATTATTTGGCGCGGCCGGCGATCCGTGAAGATCATAGCGAGCACGGCCTTCCGAACTGGCAGCGCAATCTCTTCCGCTGGATGAACCGTAACGCGCGGCCTATCACGGACTCGCTGGAGCTGCCGGCCAATAACGTTATCGAATTCGGAGTTGAGGTTCGGATCTAGCCGGAATCCGTTTATCGCGGAACCAGAAGTAGATCGCGAGATCGTAGCACGCCTTAATTCCACCGGCGGCGAAGAACGGGATTCCGGCACCCGCGAATTGCATGGCAAGACCGGATAAGAGCGGCGATGCGGCCGCTGCAACCGGCCGCGCAGCGGATGTAACTGCCGCCGCATGCACGCGCTGGTCTTCCGGTACGATTGCCACGACGAACGCTTGACGCGTGGGAACGTCCATTTGTGAGAGTGAAAAACGCGCGAGCAGCAACGCGGCAGCCGCTGGTAACGTCGGCGCGAACGGAATTGCCGCGAGCAAAATGTTCGAGGGCAAATGCGTGAAGACCATTGTATTGAGCAGACCGAAACGTTTGCCGCACCACGCCGCCGCAGGCAGTGAGAGCGCGCTTAGGATATTTCCGGCGCTCAAAATAAACCCGACCATGGACGCAGACGCGTGAAAGCGTGTTAAAAACCAGTACGCGATGAATCCTTGAACCACAAGTCCGCCGGCGAAGGCGTCGACCGCAAACAGCGCGGCAAGTTGCTCGCTAATGCCGACCCGTGGCATAACGGGATGCGGAACGGCTGCTCGAGCGGACTTGGGGAGGCCGGCAAGGCGGTACAAAATCGCGATGCCCGCGCCGCAGGCCGCATACAACAGGAACGTCACCGTGAACGGCAGCGCCCCGCCCGCGGCTGTTCCAAGCGCGAGAGCTCCCGTGCCCACTGCGTTATACAGCGCAAGACGAGCCGTACCGCCATCGGGTACTGCCAGCGCTACTTGTTCGAGCGGTAGAAACGGTCCGATCTCTTGCGAACTTGCATTGAGAATTCCGAGGGCAGCGGCAACGATCGTAAGCGTCAGAGCCCCGCTAACCGTCAGCAGACCGCCCAGAGCCATCCCTATAGCGGCGGTAACGCCGACCGCGGTGCTGCCGAACCGGCGCGTGAGACGGTTCGTGAAAAGCATTTGTGCCGCGCCCATGCAGAGCGCTGCTGCCAGTACGGTCCCAATCCATACCGGCAGAACGTGCAGCGCTATAAGCCGCGCCGGCAGCGCGATCGAAGCGCTGCCATATGCGAAGAGTCTGAGCGCCTTAGCACAGTAGAGCACACGCGTGCAAGAGGTTATGGCTTTTGCCGCAACACGTCGACCGCTGCGCGCAAGCCCGGCAGCACGGCGGTTGGCGGGCCTGCCGCCCAAAAATGCATGAAATACAGCATCGGATCGGCGCCGACAAGATGCTGATGCAGCGCGGTTACTTCAATACCGTGGGATGCAAGTGCGCGCGCTACCGGTTGAACTTCATCCGCGGTCAAAACGAAGTCGCCCGTCGATGCGATCGCATCGCGTCCTGCCGTCTGGAAATTGATCGATGTCGCTACGCCCATGCCGGCCGGCAGCAGCGTGCCGTGTTCCACGATCTTTTCGGGACGCGGAAGACTTACCGAATAGATTCCATCATGCGCCATGCCCTTGAGGCCGAGCGCTGCGTCAATCCGCGCAGGATCGGGAAATGGCGTTGCCGCTGCAGCACTTTGGACGAATGATACACCGGTATGCATAAGAGCTTGATGCAGTTGCCGTGAAATCGCCACCGCATCGCCGGTCTTCATGTAATGCATGTACATCACGTGCGGCGTGTCGTTCAGCAGATGATTGTGCAAGGCGGTGATGTCGAAGCCGGCGCCAAGCAGCTCGCGCTGGACCGCCGGAACCTCCGCCTGAAGCAGCGGCAGATCGCCCATCACCAAGGCGCCCTCGGGAGTTGCCTCATAGACCGCATAACCGCCCAGGGCTAACGCGGTCTTCAAAGGCACACCGTTGATGCTCACGTGCAGGTCGCCGCGAGGTATTGAAACGCGGAAAACACCGCCGGGCAGCGTTTTACCGCTGAATCCGATCGCGCTTTGAATGCCGTTCGTATCGAGTGCACCTGCGCCCGGGGCAGCTATCGGCAGCAGAAAAAAAATCGCGCCCATCGCAGCAACAACACGGCCGATGGGCGCGAAAGTGAAAACGTTCATTGCTCTTCACCCTCCACAGAATAGAAGGCAAGCGCTGCCAAGGCGACTGCGCTTGCTGTGTGAAGTAGAGAGCGCATTCCGGAACGGCGGGTTTAAATCATGCTGCCGTTCCAGCTCTTAGAACGGAAAATCGTTCTGAGATAATCCCACGTTTGTTTTCAGGTCGGAGAAGGTTTCGTCGGCTACGATTTTGTCGCCGTCCCACCGGATTTGACGGACCGGGAAGTGCGTCTGCTTCGAAAGATAGATGGCCATCCGCGTTACGCTGCCGGCTTCCGCAGGGTCGGCGAGTTTGAGATCGACTTCTTCGGTCGGCGTGCCGTCGATCACGGGGCCGCCGCGCTCTGTAAGATCGCCTTTGAGTTGCGTGAATTTCGCAACTTCGTTTTGGATGAGGCCTTCGGGCAGCGTGTAGCCGCGCAGCGATGTCGCCTGCGAGTCGTGGATGTCGACCTTTTTGCCGAAAGTAAAAGGACCGACTTTGAGGTGGCCGTGCACTTGATCCGTGCCGATCCAAACGCCGCCGCTGCCGGCACCGTCGCCGCTCACGATGTCGGTTTTCGCAAGTGACGGGCGTTTGAAGAAATAATGATAGGTTCGGTCTTGCGTTCGCTCGCCTTTGACTTCATGCGCGCGCACGGTGACGGTGTAGTCGTTTACTTTCGAAAACGCTTCGTCGAACGCCGCGATGGCGGGCACCGTGGCCGCGGATGCGGCGTGCGGAATGAGCGAAAGCGCCAAAGCGAAAACCGGGACGCTGCTAAGCAGCCGTGATGCCTTCTTCATGCCGTGCTATTCTCGCGCGGCTCATCCGTTCCGCTCGGCTGCGTCGCTTCGTCGACCAAGAGCGAGCCGTGCTTGCCCTCCACGCCGATGAGGACGTCGCACTTCGCGTCGGCCGCCACGCGTTCGATGTCGCGTCCCAGCGGCGCTCCGGTGTACTTGCCTTCCCGGTAGGAGCCCATGATGATAAGGTCGGCGCGTTCGCGCTTGGCGATGCTCAAGACAGCTTGCGCCGTTTCCCGCTGGTGAACGATCTCCGTGCGCACTTCCACGCCGCTGCCTTTGGCGATCGCTTCCGCCGACGCGAGCACGTCGAGACCTGTGCGGTCTTCCTCTTCCATGACGGCGTTCGTCGGAAGCGTGAACGGCACTTCGATGACGTAAATAGCCAGCAGCTCGGAACTTTGCCCGCGGGCGAGCCGCGCGGCGAGCGCCATCATGTGCTCGGATTGGATTTCCGAGGAGAAGACGACGACGACGGTGCCGAGCCTTTCGCGCAGCGTCGTTTCGGCGCGTTTGGCCGCAATCTCGGCTTTGGTTTTCGGCGGGTGCAGCATCCACCACAGCGTCGCGAATACCGCCGCGATTGTCGCGAAGCCGGCGATCGCGCCTGCCGTCGTGACGTGGATGGGATTCACCGGCGCGCTCGCAGGATCAGCAGCGAACGGTGCACGCCCAGCGCGAACATCGCAGCGCCCAGAATGAGGCCCGGGATTTTGTACGACAGAGGCGCAGGCGTATTGAACATCCGAACGACGATCGCGGCACCCAGGACGATAAAGAGCGCGCCGTTGAGCGCTTTGAAGCCGCCGTAGGCGGGAGAATTGCGCACGTCACGTCACCTTCGCGGTAAAATCCGGATCGCGCGCTTTGAGTTTGCCGACCAGCTCGTCCATGAGTTCGAGTTCGCCCGCGTTCTTCAAAATTTGCACCTGATCGCGGTTCCAGTCGCGTTTCACCGAAGAGAAGAGCGGCAATTTCTTCCGCAGGCGGTAGACCGCGTAGACGATCACGCCGAACAGCAGCCAGGATGGACCCGCGATGCGGCCGATGTGATGCGTGAGCAGCACGAAAACCAGGATCGCGAAGATGCCGATGAATCCGATGACCGCCACGAGCGGAAAATAGATCTCTTCGCCGCGAAAGCGCATTTTGATATTGAACGGAATGAGGAACTTGCGCGGCGTGAGCGGGTCGGTCATGCGTAGTGCGATGAGCGCGATGAAGACCAGCGTATAGCTCGCCGCGGCGCCGAACGCGTAGAGATCGCCCAAAAATTCGTAGCCGAAGTCGCCTTGCAGCGCCGCGAAAATGAGCTCGATTGCGGCGAGCACGCAAAAGACGACGATCGATACTACCGGCGTTTTGAATTTGCGGTGCACGCGTTTAAAAACGCTTGGAAGCAATTGGAATTGGCTCATCGAGTACGCGATGCGCGAGCTGCCGAAAACCCCGGAGTTGCTTGAGATGAGCAGCAGCGTCGCGCCGAACACCGGAACGTAGAAGGCAGCGAGCAAACCGAAGTACGGAATATTTGAGGCCATGACGGCGACGGCTTTGTCTTGGTTTTGCGTCGTGCCCAAAAATTGCCAGAACGCTTGTGCGTGGCCCGCGGCATCGTGCGGAACGGGATACCACGGCTGCATGCCGAGGGCTAAGTTCGAGTACGCGAGCGCGAAGATCAGGATCGTTAGAATGAGCGCGATCGAAGTGCGCGGGACGATCGACGCGGGGCGGCTCGTCTCTTCGGCGGCGTGCGAGATCGACTCCAACCCGACGAACGAGATAATGGCCAGCGAGATGCCGTTCATCAATTGGAACGTGTTGGGCCAGCCGGTTTGCATGCTATGGATGAGCAGCTCGGGGCGGAACGTGAAGAGAAAGCCCAACAAGAGGATCAACGCTTCGCTGAAGACGTCGATGGCGCTCACGAAACCGTTGAAGGCCGTACTCTCGCGCACACCGATGATATTCAGCATCGCAAGGCCCGCAATGAGCGCGAGCACGATCCAGAAGTGCAGGATCGGATGGGAGCTCGCGTCGAGCACGCCGAGTACCGGAAGATGGCTCAGATAGCCGACGCAGCCCCAGGCGAACAGCGTGATGTCGATCGTAAAGTCCAGCAACACGGCCCAGCCGGCGATGAAGCCCAGAAAATCGCCCAGGCCGCGCATGACGAAATATTGTCCGCCGCCCGCCACGGGATAAGCCGCGGCCAGTTCGGTGTACGCAAGCCCTACGCACACGTATACGAGGCCCGCAAATAAAAAGGCGACGTTCGATGCGCCGCCCGCAACGCCGATGACGAGCCCGAGCGCGACAAAGATGTCTGCGCCTACGTCGGCGTAGCCCCACGAATACGAGCCCCAGGGCGTAACGGAACGCCGGAGCTGCTGCTCTTCGCTCACGGGCTAATAGCCTATCGCTGTTCGCTCCAGGGCATTTATCAGGTATTCCGTCTCGCTCATTTGCTCTGCGAGATCGTAGTCGCGGAACACTTCGAGCGCGTCGCTCAGTTTGCTCAGTCCGTCGCGGATCTCGGTGCGCTCGCGAATGCCGTCCGAGGCCTTCTGCAAGATCATCGTGCCGTATTTGAGCGCAGTCTTCGCATGCTCCAAACGGTTGTCGACTGCAGCGAGTTCGGCGAGCGCGCCCATGAAGTGATCTTTCGCCTCGTCGTACCGGCGGCGGCGCGTGGCCAGCATGCCCTTGAGCACGGCTTCATAGGCGTCGTTGCGGTTACGGCTTGGCGCAAGCGCGCGGTCGAGGGCCTGACGCAATCCCGGGTCGGCTTGCGGCGCGGCACGGCGCTCGGTGGGCGGCGATTTCTTCGCAACGGGCGAGGGCGAGAGCAAGAACTGCAGATCGTTCATGTAGTCGCGCGCGGTCTGATAGCGTTTGCCCGGGTCTTTGTCGATCGCTTTCATGATGACGCGCTCGAGCGCCTCGGGAATGTTGCGGTTGATCTCGTGCGGCGGCGTAGGCGCATCGTGTACGTGCGAGAAGATCGTCGCTACCAGATCGTCCTTGTCGTTGCGGAACGGCACGGTGCCGGTGAAGATCTCGTACATCACAATGCCGACGGAATACAGATCGCTGCGAATGTCGGCCGGTTTACTCAAGAAGCGTTCCGGCGCGAGATACCCGATCGTTCCCACGATCTGGCCCGTGCGCGTGGTCTGCGTCATGTCGCTCGTGCGGCGCGCGAGACCGAAGTCCATGACCTTCACGTGCTTCGCGTCTTCGACCGTCATGATATTCGACGGCTTGATGTCGCGGTGGATGATGCCTTCGTTGTGCGCGTACTCGAGCGCTTCCAAGATGTCGGTCAGATACCCGAGCGCCTGGCGGTAGGAGAGCGATCCGCCTTCGAGATCGCGCAGCGTCTTGCCGCGCACGAGCTCCATCACAATGTACGAGATGCCGGATTCTTGCCCGACGTCGAAAACCTGCACGATGTTGGCATGGTTGAGTTTCGCCATCGCTTGCGCTTCGCGAAGGAAACGCAAATTAACGTCATCGGAACGATCGATGAGGACCTTGATCGCAACTTCACGCTCGAGCGTTTTGTCGAGCGCGCGGTACGTGTCGGCCGTGCCTCCGCGCCCTATAAGCTCCTTGATCTCATAGCGGCCCGTGAGGGTGCGCCCAATAAAAGTGTCCATTCCCCTCAGAACGCGTTCCGGTGCAACGTGATGCGGTCTCCGTCCACGGCTACGACGTCGAACCGGACGCCGGCGTTTGGAGCAACGATTTGTACGTAATCGGCCGCGAGCCTGCGAAGCGTAGCGCGTTTCCGCGCGTCCACCGCGCTCAGGGCCCGGCCGAAGCGGGCGGACGTGCGCGCTTTGACCTCGACGAACACGATGGTCTGGCCGTCGCGGCAGAGCAGATCGACCTCGCCCCCCGGCAGGCGCAAGTTGCGCCGCACGATGCGGTAGCCGGCATGCTCCAGATATGCGGCCGCGGCGTCTTCGCCCGCGCGGCCTTTCGAGCCGTTATCCGGCCGCAACCGGCTCACCGGATTCGAAGCCGAAGGCCAGCTGAGCCTCGCGAACGCGATACCAGCCGGACCGGTGGTGCGGGGAGGGACCGTAAGCCTTGAGCGCCGCAAGGTGGTCGGGCGTGGCGTAGCCCTTGTGATCGGCAAAGCCGTAACGAGGATCCGTTTCGTGCAGCTGAGTCAGGAGGCCGTCGCGGTACACTTTCGCGACGATGGAAGCGGCCGCGACCATGGCGCTGCGCGCGTCGCCCTTAATCAGCGGCTCTTGCGGCGCGGCGAACGACTTGATGCGCACGGCGTCGGTAATCAGGTACTCGGGCGCGACGTGCAGCGCGGCGATCGCGCGCTCCATGGCCAGGACGCTCGCCCAATAGATATTGAGGCGGTCGATCTCTTCGACGCTGGCAACGCCGACCGCCCACGCGCAACTGCGCTCTTTGATCTCTCCGGCGATCTCGACGCGCAGTTCGGGGCGCACTTGTTTGGAATCGTTCAGGCCGCGGATCATCAAGGGACCGTCGCAGACCACGCACGCGGCGACGACCGGTCCGGCGAGCGGGCCGCGTCCCACTTCATCAACGCCGCCGATGTAGGTGAACCCGCGTTCGCGCGCGGCGTTCTCGAAGGCGTGCAGCCGCTGCAAACGGCGGCGCTCCCGTTCGTAGGCGTTCTTGGCTTTACGCTGTTTCGGCGTCATCTTTAGGTGCTTGCTCCAAGGTGATGCGTCCGAATTTTCCGTCGTTGAAGTCTTTGATGTACGACTGAGCGGCGTTGTGATAGTCCACTTCGCCGCCGCGGCGCATGAAACCGCGCGCGCGGGAGAATGTTTCCAAGTCCGGCACTTTCGTGCGGCCGTTCGTGCCGGTGGTGAGCCAGCGGTGAAAACGGATGGCGATGTCTTCGGGGTCGTAACGTTCGCGGGGCACCGCGCCCACGAGCGCAAGCTTCCACTGCGCATCGGGCGAGGATATCTTCGGCACGAGGATGCCCGGCGAGTCCATCAATTCCAAATTTGCGCCGACTCTAAACCACTGCAGCGATCGCGTCACGCCGGCGCGGTCTTCGGTTTTCGCTGCCGCGCGCCGCAGCAAACCATTGATGATGGAGGATTTGCCGGAGTTCGGTAGACCGACGACGATGGCGCGCTGCGTTCCGCGGGCGCCTTGCGCGAGCTGTCCCAAATAGTAATTGGCTTTCGCGACGCTGCTTTGTTCGCGTCCGTTGATCGCGATGACCCGCCGGCGTTTGGCAAAATAGCTCAGCCAGCGCGCCGTTGCAAGCGGGTCGGCAAGATCTTCACGGTTCAGAACCAGCAGGCGCGGCCGTTTGCCTGCGATGGCGTCGAGCATAGGATTCGCGCCGCTGTGCGGCACGCGCGCATCGACCACCTCGATCACGATGTCGATGAGCTTCATGTAGTCGTCGATGCGGCGCATGGCCGCGGCCATGTGGCCGGGATACCATTGAACGACCTGTTCGAATTCGTTGCGCAGGCTAGGGGTGTTATTCATCACGCACTCGTCATAATGCGCCGAGATGCGCGATCGGCCAGATACCCGCGACCCCCCGGCCCATCACTTCGCTCTGCGCGACGAACCCGAAGGCGCGCGAATCCTCGCTGTCCGCGCGGTTGTCGCCGAGCACGTAAAGGGAGCCGGCCGGAACCGTTACTTCAGCAAAGCTGCGGTCGTCGGGGAACCGCACGTAGGGCTCGTCGAGCGGCGCGCCGTTGACGAATACGCGTCCGCGATCGATGCGAATGCGGTCACCGGGCAAACCGATGACGCGCTTGATGAACGTCTCGGCCGTGGGTCCGTCGTGGTGAAACGCGATAATGTCGCCGTGTGCCGGCCCGTGCAGGCGGTACGCCATGGTGTTGATGAGCACGAACTCTCCCGACGCGATATGCGGCGCCATCGAGAGGCCTGAAACCTGCGGCGTGCGCAAGAAGAAGGCCAGCGCCAATAAAGCGAGGACCGCTATTTGTACTGTTGCGCTTGCGACCGAACGCCAATGCAGTTGGAGCACGGAAGCTTTGCTTCTCCGCTAGCGGCTCAAAATCCGGGCGTGACTGAGGGGCCAGAATATCAAGAATGCGTGACCCGTGAAGTGCACGGCTTTTCCGGCTTCCGGTCCGGTAGCGAACGTACCGCTGTTTTGCGCGAAGCCCCAGATGTGGGAATCTTCCGAATCGTTGCGGTTATCGCCCATCATGAAGTAGCAGTTCTTGGGGATCCGGTCGGGCGCGCTCCAGTCTTTACGCGGCGGAATATTCGCCGAATCGGGCGTGAGCGCTTGATAGCCCGCTCCCGTGTCGACGTAAACACCGTAGTCCTTTACGACTAGATTGTAATTCGGACGTTCGGCGATGTAGGGCTCGTCGAGCGCTTTCCCGTCGACGTACACGACGCCGTGCTCGATGCGAAGCGTGTCGCCCGGACGCGCGATGACGCGTTTGATGAAATCGTCGGTGGTCGGCACCGGCGGCGGGAAGACGACGACGTCGCCTTCGTGCGGCGCTTGAAAGCGGTACTGAAACTTGTTGACGAGCAGCACGTCGCCGATCTGCAGCGTCGGAATCATCGAACCCGACGGAATGTAATACGTCCGCGCGACGAACGTGATCAGCAGAAAAGCCGCGATGCCCGCATAGATGAACGGGTCCAGGTATTCGCGCGCGAAAGAGGTCGACTTGCCTTGCGAGTTCGCCTTTACCGGCCGCAGCGTCAAAACGATCCGCGCGACGACAAAGACGGCCACTAAGCCAAGTAATTCAAATGGTGTAACAGCGATCGCGCCCATTGTTAAACGGCGCTCCGCCCTAGGCTCCGCGCCCCCCAACAAGTTGGGGCCCCCATTGCCTCATGGCGCATAAACCTTTCTGGCGACATAAACTCTCCCCGTGGGCGCCGCAATGCAACGTTCAATTTAGAATCCGCAGCCGGTCGAACGGCCACAACAGTAAGAATGCCCTACCCGTAAAATCGGCGGTTGTTGCGGTTTTCGCAAGCGGGCCCGAGGCGAAATGTCCGCGCATCTGCGCGAAACCCCACACGTGTGAATCTTCGGAATCATTCCGGTTGTCGCCCATTACGAAGTAAAAACCGGCGGGCACGCGGTCGGGCGCGCTCCAAAGTTTACGCGGCGGGATGTTCGCTTCGGCCGCGTTCAGCGGTTCGTAACCAGCGCCGTTATCGACGTCGATGCCGTAATGGGCGATTTTTAAATTGTAGTCGGGCTGCTCGGCGATGTACGGCTCGCGCAGCGGTTTGCCGTTTACGTAAACGACGCCGTTCTCGATGCGCAGCGTATCGCCGGGCACGGCGATCACCCGTTTGATGAAGCTGCTCGTCGAAGCGATCGGCGGCCGGAAAACCACGATGTCGCCGCGGTGCGGCGCGCCCAAGCGGTACGCGAATTCGTTTACGAGCAGAACGTCGCGCTGCTGCAGCGTCGGCTGCATCGACTCCGATGGAATGTAGAACGTGCGCACCACGAACGTGATAAGAAAAAGCGCGAGTAGTCCCGCGACGATAAACGCGTCGAGGTACTCGCGCACGACCGCCGTTGCGGCCGGTGTATCTCCGGCCGTTGCAACGGGCCGTAAACTGAGCGCGACCCGGGCGACGGCGAAAACGCCGATTAACCCGAGTAACTGCAGTGGCGTCAGAGCGAGATTAGCGGGCAGCTTTCTTCTCTTTGATGCGCGCGGCCTTACCGATCTTCTCGGTCAGATAGTACAGGCGGCTGCGGCGTACGATGCCGCGCTTGCTGACCTCGATGCGATCGACGCGCGGGCTGTGCACGAGGAAAGACTTCTCGACGCCCACTCCGTGCGCCACGCGGCGCACCGTGATCGACTCTTGGGCTCCGCCGCCCTTGCGCACCGTCACGACGCCTTCGAACATCTGAACGCGTTCTTTGCCGCCTTCGACGACTTTCGAGTACACCTTGACCGTGTCGCCGGGACGGAATTCCGGAACGCTCTCCTTGCGCTGTTCTTGGTTCAAAACATCGATGACGTTCATGACACTCTTCTTATGATAAGCACGAAAACTGCGAAAGCCATGGAGAACCCACGGCAACCAACGGATTCTATCACGCCTTCTCGGGGCCCGGCAACCCTAAATCCGGGCGGCGCGCCCGGGTGCGCTCGCGGGAAGCTTCCCGGCGCCAGGCCGCGATGGCTGCATGATTGCCCGAGAGGAGCACGTCCGGCACGCTGATCCCCCGGAAGACGGCCGGGCGGGTGTAGCTGGGGTAGTCAAGGGTGCCGCCTTCAAAGGACTCCTCTTCGAGAGACTCGGCCCGGACGGCGCCTTCCAGCAGGCGCACCGTCGCATCCATCATCGCAAGCGCCGGCAGCTCGCCGCCGGTCAACACGAAATCGCCGAGCGAGAACTCCTCGATGGGGTAGAGCGCCGCGAGCCTCTCGTCGATGCCCTCGTAATGGCCGCAAATAAAAACCAGCCGGTCGAGTTCGCCGGCAAAACGCTTGGCGTCCGTCTGCGTGAAGGGCTTACCGCCGGGCGAGGGGACGGCGATGAGGCGGCGCTCATCAACCGGGGCAGCGGCGACGATCTCGTCCAGAATGCGGGCGAGCGGTTCTATGCGCAGCACCATGCCGGGTCCGCCGCCGAACGGCACATCGTCGGCGCGTTCCTTTCCGGTAAGGGCGTCCAGCACGTGGTGGTAGCGCACCTGAACGATGCCCGCCTCCACGGCGCGGCCGACGATCGAGAGGCCCACGAACGGCGCGAACACCTCGGGGAAGAGCGTGAGGACGTCGATCGTGAACATAGGCTTCGAGTGTTCAACCTCCGCAGATTTCTCGCTCTTTTCCGCCCGGCGCTTTACACGCCGTTCGAACTGGCGCTACGCGACATCGCGCAGCACCGGTACGAAGACGGGCTGGCGCGCCTTGACGCGCTGCTCGCGGATCCGGCGACGCCGCGCGCCGAACTGCCGGCGATCCACAACAAGCGCGGCGTCGCGCTGATCGATCTGCACCGGCCGCAGGACGCGCGCGCGGCATTCGACGACGCGCTCGCCGCGGATCCGCGCTATGCACCCGCGCTGGTCAACGCGGGAAATTTGCATCTGGAAGCCGGGGACGTTGAAGAAGCGATCCGCTGGTACGAACGCGCGATGCTCAGCGACGAAGACTATGCGCCCGCGCACCATAACCTCGGGGTCGCCTACAAACGGTTGGGGCGCACCGGCGATGCGGTCCGGGCATTGCGGCGCGCGACGCGCTTGGAGGGCCGCGTCGTCAAGAAGCAAAGGAAGTAACCAATGGCCGAGCTCGAGCAGATTGCGCTCTCCGAAGAATTGCTCGGAGTCATGCGCAACGCCGCGCGAAAAGCCCAAGAGTTGCGCGAACCGTTTATCACGCCGCGTGCGCTTTTGCTCGCGCTGCTGGACGATCCGGGCATCGGTCCCGCGATTGCCGGTGTGGTGAACCGCGAGAAAGTTCTGTCGGCCGACCTCGATGAGAACTTCGGCACGGTCCGCGCCATCGAGGAGTTCTTTCCCGAAGGGGAACAGCCCGCAATAACGCGCTACGACACGCTTGCGTTCAAAACGCCCGACAGCCGCGCCAGCATGTGGCTCACGCGCGAAGCGCTCCGGATTTTTGTGGAAGGCGCGCTGCGCGCGGGCGAACAGTATTATCCCAAGCAGTTGGCGCTGGGTTTTGCGGCCGAAGCCGTGCATTCGCCGGGCGTATTAGCGGCAATCCGCGTCGAGCCGGGTTTCCTGGCCGACGCGATCTACAAGCTGTAGTTACTTCACCAAATCGGCGGACGTAATCTCTTCGAGATATTCGAAGAGCTGCGGCAGCGTAATTTTTTCGAGCGCCGTACGCTGCAGATTGCCGTCGCCTTCTTCGCCTTCGTCACGCAGGTAGCAGCGCGACTCCACGCCGCTTTCGCCGTCGCTGATAAACGAAACCGCGAACCCTTTTCCCGGCATCTCGTCGTAGATGCGCATCGTCGCGGGATTCAAAATCTCGATCGAGTGACACTGGCTGTTCGCATCGAAAATAGTAATCGTGAGGTAGTCGCGATTGACCACCTCGATCGAGCCCACAACGAAGACGTTTTTGGCCGAAAAGAATTCGTGCCCGCGCTTGTTGCGGCTCGAGACTTCGTAGAAGACGCGATGCGCGACAAACCGGTTCAGAATCTTTCGAAGCGTAGCGAGGGACGCGAGCGTTTCGGTGCGATTCCCTCGCGTGTAGATAATCTTCACGGGCCGCCCAACCTTGCACGGGGCCGGAGGACTGCCCTGCCGACCGCCGCCCGGCCTTCCTCCGCGGCGGGGACAGGCTGAGGGGCGCGGCGCCAGGAAGATGCAGGGCCGTGCTCTCTCTACCCGATATGGCGATCCTGGGCGTCCTGGCGCTCCTGGTTTTCGGCGAACAGAAACTCCCCGGCATCATGCGCCAAGCCGGCCGCATCATGCGCGAAGTTCAAAACACGTCGCAGTCTTTCGTACGCGAAATGGAACGCGCTGCTGAGATGGAGCCGGAGCGGAAAATGCACC
>JAICWY010000080.1 GCA_025934645.1 Vulcanimicrobiia bacterium | reverse complement strand
CTTGCAGCAGCGCGGTAGACTTGCCCGCGTTCATCGCGGAATAACGGAAATACAGCTTCGCCATAAACGAAGCGAGCGCTTCTACCCGAGCGCTTCCAGTTCATGCAGCAGCGACTCCCAGCGCGCGAGCGCCTCGGCGGACGCTCCGCGCAGCGCTTCGGCTTCGGCCTGCAGTTCGGCAACGCGCGCGCCATCCGCGTAAAGCTCCGGATCGGCGAACGCGGCGTCTATTTCGGCCCGCCGCGCATCGTGACGCGCGATCTCCCGTTCCACGCGTGCGATTTGCGTTTCCAGATTCGAACGCTGTTTGAGCGGGGTCAGCTTTGAAGCCTTCGGACGCTTCTCACTTTGCTCGCGCGCACTTTCGCGGTCCCGGCGCTCGCGCTCGCGTTGCTGCGCTTCATAAGCTTCGTATCCGCCGTCGAGAACGCCCCATTCACCGTTTTCGATCCATAGCACGCGATCGCAAATGCGCTCCAACAAATAGCGGTCGTGTGAAACGATGACAATCGCGCCTTCATATGCCGAGAGCACCGTTTCGAGAGCCTCACGGCTGTCGATGTCGAGATCGTTCGTCGGCTCGTCGAGCAGCAGCACGTCGGCGCTTCGCGCCATTAAAGCGGCCAGCATGATCCGGCGGCGCTCCCCGCCGGAAAACGCGCTCACCGGCTTGTCGGCAGCCTCGCCGCTGATGCGCATGCGGCCGAGCAAAGAACGCGCGCGTTCCGGCGTGACATCCGCACTCTCGAGAATGTTTTCGACGGCGCTTTTGGCGATGTCCAGCTGATCGTGCGTGTTCTGCGCGAAGTACGCGGCGCTTGCTGCAGGGTTGTAACGGACGGCTCCCGCGTCGGGTTGCAGGCCGCCCGCGAAAATGCGCAGCAGCGTCGACTTTCCCGAACCGTTCGGGCCCGCGATGCCGACGCGCTCGCCGCGCTGCAGATCGAGCCGGACGCCGGTAAATAGGGGCTGCGCATATGCCTTCGCGATTCCGCTCGCTTCGAACGCGAAACCGTTGCCTTTCGCCCGGGCAGAATCGAGGCGCACGTTGATCGCCGCTCGCGGCGCCAACGGCGGCGGCGATTGTTCTTGCGCCTCGAATGCGGCGAGCTGCTTCTCGCGGCTGCGCACTTGGCTATAATCCGACGAGGTGTGGGTCGCGCGCAATCCGGCGACGGCGGCGCGGCGTTTCTCACGCTCGGCGGCGAACGCATCGTATTCACGCTGCTCTTCTTCCAGGCGCAGCTGTTTCTGCTCCAGGTAAGACGTGTATGCCGGGCGTCCCGGAGCATAGATATGAAAGCGTCCGCGCTCGATCTCCCAAATGCGGGTCGCCACGCGATCCAAAAAATACCGGTCGTGTGAAACGATGATATAGCCGCGCTTGTCGTTTGCGATGAACTCTTCCAGCCAGCGGACGGTGTGAATATCCAAATGGTTCGTCGGCTCGTCGAGAATCAGATAATCCGGATCGTCGATCAGCAGATGGGCAAGCGCCGCTTTCGCGCGCTGTCCGCCTGAGAACTCGCGCAACGGACGAGCGTACATGTCCGGCGTAAACCCGAAAGCGCTCAGCATGGCGCGCAGCAGCTTACTCTGCAAACCGAAGGCCTCGTCGGCCGTTCGCGAGAGCGCCGCGTCGACCAGTTCTTGAAGCGTTGCTTGCGTTTCATCGGCCACGCTTTGGGAGAGGTACCCCAGTTTTGCGCCGCGGGCCCGAACGATGCTGCCGCCGTACGGGGCCTCTACGCCGGCGAGCAAGCGCAGCAAACTCGACTTCCCGGCTCCGTTCGGGCCCACCAGGCCGGCGCGTTCCCCCGCCTCCAGCACGCCTGCCACACCCGTGAAGATCTCCCGGGCGCCGTAGTGACATTCCAAATCCGTGAACCGCAATAATTCCAAAACAGGGCGCGATACCGGATTCGCAGGCCGGGCTCCTGGTTGACAGAACGTATTGAGTGTTACACTTGCTCGTACTTGGAGGGACCTCAGATGGAAGTCAAACCGTCCTACCTGGGAACCATGATCGCGTTGGCCACGGCGGCATTCGGCCTGATCGCAGCCCTCGCTTGGAACAAATTCATCACCGATCTCATCGCGTTATTTCTGAAACCCGGCTCGGGCGTCTGGGCCGAACTTCTCTACGCGGTGGTGATCACGATCTTGGCGATCATCGTCATTCAAAATCTCGCGAAAATCGCCGAACGCAGCGGACCACGAACCTGACGCTTGAAAGGAGCGACGGATGTTCAACAATCTGGAAGACATGGTGCAGAAAGCCGTTTCAGGAAACGTCGATCCGCAAGCCGTCGAGCAAGCTGCTGCGCAGCACGTGCAGCAGTGCGATAACGGCGAATTAGCCGATCACGTTCAGACGGCTGCGAACAACCTGCAGCAACAAGGCAACGGCGATCTCGCGCAGCAGGCGATGAGCCTGACACAACAGCTGCGCTCGAATCCGTCCGGCGCCAAAGACGCCGTCGTTTCGTTCATCAAGAACAATCCGCAAGTGCTCCAGCATTTTGCGCCGAGTTTCGCTCAAGGGATTCTCTCGAAGCTCTAGCGGCCTCGTACAGAAAGCGCTCCGGGCGGCGCCGCCGGCCCGGGGCGTTCGCGCACGCCGCTCGATGGGACCGTGAGGTAGACGGCAGCGGCTGGGATAGCACCGACCGCCTTTGCCGCTTCGGACGTGCACAGCACGACCACCGATCCGCCGAATCCGCCGCCGGTCATGCGCGCGCCGTATACACCGTCGATCGCGCTTGCCGCTTCGACGAGCGCATCGAGTTTCGGCGTGCTGACCTCGTAGAGGGAACGCAGCGATTCATGTGAGGCGTACATCAATTGTCCGAAATGCGGAAGATCGCCGGCCGTGAGCGCAGTCACCGCATCGAGGGTACGGCGGTTCTCTTCAACGACGTGCCTGCAGCGCTCGCGAACCGGTGAGGGCAGCGCGCTGCGGTACTGTTCGAACATCTCGGGCGTGACGTCGCGAAGCGCTTGAATATCCAGCCCTGCTGCACGCAAAAGTTTTACGCCTTTCTCGCACGCCGCTCGCCGCTCGTTGTATTCGGAAGACGCCAATGCGTGCTTTTCGCCCGAATCGAGGATTGCCACGCAAACGCCTGCCGGCATTGCAACCGGTTGCGCCGCGAGCGTGCGGCAGTCGATGAAAAGTGCGCAACCCTCTTGCCCGAGCGCGCAAACGAGTTGGTCCATCACGCCGCTGCGGATGCCGACGAAGTCGTGCTCCGCACGGCGGCCAATCGCCGCGAGACGGTGTAATTCGGGAACGCCGCCCTGTGAAGCGAATAGCGCCATCGCGAGCGCGAGTTCCAGCGACGCGGACGACGAAAGCCCGGCTCCCATCGGCAAATCGCTTTCGATGCGCAAATCGAGCCCGGTATGCAGCGGCGCTTCTTCTTGCACGGCCGCCAGGACGCCCGCGACATAATCCGCCCACGTTCCGCGTTTGACGAACGGTTCGTCCAGCGCGAGCGTAAGACTGTCGTTCATCTGCGCGGAATAGACGTGCAGCGCTCCGGCGTCGTTGATTGCCGACGAAACGACGGTGTACCGGTCGATCGCCATCGGCAGCACGAAACCGTCGTTGTAATCGGTGTGCTCGCCGATAAGGTTCACGCGCCCGGGCGCCGCGAAGCGCCTAGGCGCGTTTGAGGTATGCGGAATCGTTACGTGCCCGGAATAGCAGCCGGCACGTCTTTGATATTCACGCCGTTGGATGCGGCGTCGCTTTTAATCTGGGACGTTTGTTGATCGAGCGCAGTCGCATCTTGGGGGTTCCACTGTCCGCTCTTCATCCGCTGTCCGATGGACGCGAACGAGCCGGTCAACCCGGCGAGTCCCGCATCGAGCTTTTGCAGCAGCGGATCTTTGCTATGCTGCGCGATCTTCTCGGATACTTTGACCTCATGCATTGCAAAGAGCAGCGCAACGCCGCCCTTGACGAGCGCGGCCGTGCGGTGCGGCGCGCCGCCGGCGAAAGCGCCTTGCTCGTACGGTTTCATCACCCAGTGATGAAATGCGAAATAGGCAACGCCCAGATGCGCCAGAAAGCGCGTCTTGTCAAGGAATGCGGGCGCGGGCGCGAATGCGCCGGCCGCCATCGCGATCGTCAGCGTAAATGCAAGGACGATGCGTTTCCATGCTCCATGGATTTTCATAACGTAAGGGCCTCCGAAAGAAAACGTAGGTAGGGATCGGCTCCGGTTTGAGCGCTCGGCACGTTATTCCGCGAACCGGCGGGGAAATCACCTACCATGCTAGTCACGATCGTCTTCATGGCGGGCCTCGGCACGTCCGAACCACTGATGCAAAAAGCCGCGCCGAACGTGACACAAACGCCGACAGCCGCGCCGTTGTTGAACAAAGCCGCACCCGCGCCGCGCAAGGGTAGTAATCGCGCCATCCAAGCGATAACCGGCTCGGCGAACGGCGGCGCGCCGCAAGCCGTCACATCCGGAACGCACGAGCGCACCGGCGGCAGTTGGGGTTGGCTCGGCTTGTTCGGCGTTTTCGGGTTGTTCGGTCTCTACAAAGGCACGCGCGGCTAGCCGAAGACTACGATACCACGATCGTTCCGGATTCGCTCAGTGCGCCGATTTGAACGGCAGCGGTGCCGCGCGCTTGCAGATCCCGCACGAGAGCTTGCGCGTTTTCCGGCGGCAGCGCGATCAACAGGCCGCCCGACGTCTGCGCATCGCACAGCAATAAACGCAGCGCGTGATCGACGCGTCGATCGAACTGCACGTTTGCCGCAAGCGCGTTCGCCAGATTTGCACGCGAACCGCCCGGCGCCACGCCCTCTTTTGCGAGATCGAGCGCGTGCGCAAGCAATGGTACCGCCGCGGCGTCGATCTCCGCGCCTAATTTCGGCCCGCACATCTCGCGCAAGTGTCCGATCAGTCCGAAGCCGGTAATGTCGGTGGCGGCATGCGCCCCATGTTGAACCATGAGTTCCCCGGCCTCGCGGTTCAGCGTTTCCATGTGATCGACCGCCGGCTGTAACTCTGCATCGGTAATGCGATCCGCGCGCCGCGCAGTCGTTAGTACGCCGGTACCCAGCGGTTTGGTGAGCACGAGATCGTCGCCCGCAACGCCCGTACCATTGCGCACGATGCGCTGCGGATGCACGGTTCCCGTTACGGCGAGGCCATATTTCGGTTCGTCATCCTTGATGGTATGGCCGCCGATGATCGAAACGCCCGCTTCGCGCGCCTTCTCGCTGCCTCCGGCGAGAATCTCGCCGAGAATCGCCGGATCGAGATCTTCCGGAAACGCCGCAATCGCGAGCGCCGTGAGGGGTTTTGCGCCCATCGCGTACACGTCCGAAAGCGCGTTCGCGGCGGCGATGCGCCCGTAGGTGCGCGGATCGTCCACGATGGGCGTGAAGAAGTCGACGGTCTGCACCAGCGCAAGATCGTCGCTTAGGCGGTACACGCCCGCATCGTCCGCCGTGCCCGTTCCGACAAGCACGCACGGATCGTCGATCGATGGTAAATCGCGCAAGACTTGCGCGAGGACGACGGCATCCATCTTCGCCGCTCAACCGGCGCAGCTGGAGAGATGCGTCAGCCGCAGAATCTCATCGCGCGTCATAGCATGACGATCAGACCGGCAACGATTCCGGAAAAAAAGACGCAGAGCGCGGCCCACGCGAGGACTCGCGCGCTAAAAACTTTGCGCACGATGAAGATCGACGGCAAGCTAATTGCGGGCAGGGTCATTAGCAGCGCAGCTGCCGGCCCCTGACCCATTCCTGCATGCTGGAGCGTTTGAATAATTGGCACTTCGCCCGCGGTGGGAATTACGAACAACGTCCCGAGCGCGGAGATCGCGGCGACAGCGCCTATGCCCGAAGCGTGCAACTCCAAGCCGGGCGGGAAAAGCCATGCCTGCAGCGCGCCGACGATGAACACGATGGCAACGTAGCCGGGGATGATCGTGTAGAGTTCGATCCACAATTCGCGCAGCCAAGCGGCGAACATGTTGGAGCCGGCGCCGCGTGTTTCGATTGCGGCGGCAGGGACGCTGACCGGAACGCCTTCATCTTTAGAAAGCGCGTTCGCGATCGCGGCCACGGCAAAAACGAGAACCATGCCCAATCCAAGCCGCAATCCCGCATATTTCCACCCGAGCACGAAGCCGATGAACACGAGTGTTGCCGGATTGAGCACCGGATTTCCCAGAAGAAACGCGAGCGCGCTCCCGGCAGCCGCATGCGCGCGCCGCAAACCCACCACGACCGGAGCCGTGCAGCACGTGCACATCATCGTCGCCACCGAGCTTGCCGTCGCGATCGCCGTGGAGCTGTGCGTGGGCCGCCCCAGCGCTTTCACGAGCCACGCGCGCGGCAAAAACGCTTGCACGGACGCGCCCATCAAAAGCGCGAGCACGACCGCTTGCCACACCGATTTGAAGTAAGCAAGCGTATAACTCCAACCTGCGTGCAAGCCGACCGCTTCCGGGTGCACGCCTTTGCCGCTCACGATGGAAGCGCCGATGCCGTGCACCGCCGCTGCGACGTGCGCTTTATGCCAATACGGCGACCACTTGACTATGAACAATCCGACGATCGCGATGACGGCGAACAGCAGCGTTCCCCAAAGCGCTTGCTTCAGACCGCCGTCCCGTTCGAGCAACACATCTTGCCTGAGCGACATAGCGGGCCGCTTATCCGTGTTCATGCATTATCCTGTCCGCATTTCCTAACTCTTGCTACGAACTGCGGCAGTGCTGCAGTGGTTGCACCGAACTTTAGGCGCGGATGGCTTTGCCATACACCGCGAGCGCGCGGGCGCGCGCTGCGGTGTGGTCGACGATGGGCGGCGGATATGCCGGCGTGCCGATCTCGGGAACGTAGCGTCTGACGAACGCGCCGCCGGGATCGAATTGCTTGGCCTGCGAGAGCGGATTGAAAATACGGAAGTATGGAACTGAATCGGTGCCGGTGGATGCGGCCCATTGCCAGCCGCCGTTGTTTTGGGCGGGATCCGCATCCAGCAGGTGCCGTTCGAAATAACGTTCGCCCAATCGCCAATCGATCAGCAGATGTTTGGCAAGAAACGACGCGGCGATCATGCGCAAGCGGTTGTGCATCCAGCCGGTTTGGTTGAGCTGGCGCATTCCCGCGTCCACGATGGGATAGCCGGTCGTCCCGCCGCACCAGCGATCGAACGCATCTCCCGGCTCGTTCCACGGAATGCGCGCCGCCGCGGCGATAAACGGGCCCTCCGCGACGTGGGGAAAATTCCGGTAGATCATTTGATAAAAATCGCGCCAGATAAGCTCGTCGATCCACTTTTCCGCGCCGGAACGCATCGAGGCCGCTTCGACGCAGGTACGAATGCCTATCGTCCCGGCGCGCAAATGCATGGAAAGGCGCGACGTTCCTTCGATCGCCGGAATGTTGCGATCGATGCCGTAGCGCTCCACAGCTCCGCCATCTTCTAAAAATCTGCGAAGGCGCGCAAGGGCGCGCTTTTCGCTAACGGCTTCCGGCAACCGAAAACGCGCGTGGCCGAAATCCTCCGGCTTTGGCGGCAGACCGCTGTCACCGAGATCTTCGCGCGCAATCAGCTTGCCGCGTACTGCGTCCCGGGACGAAAACGGCGGACGTCGCGATACGGCGCGCTGCTCGAGCCAGCGGCGTTTGTACGGGGTGAACATCCGGTACGGCGTTCCATCCGGGCGCAGAACTTCACGGGCACCGAAATAGACGTGGTCGGTGAAGGTCCGGACGCCATGCCCGGCGCTTTCGAAGATCCGGGCGACCGCTTCGTCGCGCGCGACCGCGGCCGGCTCGTAGTCTTCATTAAAATAGATTGCATTGGCTTCGCTACGCCGGGCGAGCGCTAGCAGCTCCGCGGCAAAATCGCCTCGAACGAGCGTAAGATCGCTGCCGTGCTCCCGCAGTGCGTCGCGCAAATGCGCGAGCGCGTCGAAAAAGACGTTTACGAGCGGCGCGCCCATGCGTTCGTCCGCAAGCAGCGCCGGGTTCAGCACAAAGACCACGGAAACGCGCGCATTTTCGCGGCACGCGTAGTAAAGTGCGGCGTTATCGTCGAGCCGCAGGTCGCGGCGCAGCCACACCAGCGCGGTCCCGTTCGTCATCGCGCCGTTCCCGTACCGCGTGAGGCGGGGAAGTCCTGGACAAATCCAAGCCCGCAGCGTTAGCGTTGCAGCATGGTGCGAGTCGCAGTAACCGGAGCGAGCGGGTTCATCGGGCGCAGCGTTGTCGAGGCTTTGCTGAAGCGCGGCTATGCGCCCGTTGCGCTGACGCGGAATCCCGAAATACTTTCCTTCGCGGCGGAAGTCGAAAGGCGGCGCTTCGATCCGAACGCCGATCCGTCGGCGGATGCGTTCGAGGGCTGCGACGCCGTCATACATCTTGCCGGAGAAAGCGTTTCCGGGCGGTGGACGGCCGCAAAGAAACGCGCCATTTACGACTCGCGAATTACCGGCACGCGTTGCGTCGTTGAATCGATCGCTGCGTGCCGGCAGACACCCAAAGTGCTCGTCAGCGCATCCGCGAGCGGATACTACGGCTCGCGCGGCGACGAGCCGCTTTTCGAAAGCTCGGCGCCCGGCAACGATTTCTTATCGCTGTGCGTGGACTGGGAACGCGAAGCATCGAACGCGCGCGCGTACGGCGTCCGCGTCGCATGTTTGCGCACCGGAATCGTGCTCGGCCGCGGCGGCGCGCTGGCGCAGATGCTTCCGATCTTCCGTCTGGGGGCCGGCGGCCCGCTCGGCGGCGGCAGGCAATTCGTTCCGTGGATTCATTTAGACGATCTGTCGGCGCTGTATATCTTCGCCCTCGAGAATTCCGCAATTGAGGGAGCCGTCAACGCTGTTACGCCCGATTATGCAACCAGCGCGCGGTTTTCACAGGCGGTTGGCGCCGCTGTGCGGCGGCCCGCAATCCTTCCGGCCCCTGCGCCTGCGCTGCGCATCGCGTTGGGCGAATTCGCCGGAGCGCTGCTCTCCAGCCAACTCATGATCCCCGCCGCGGCTCAAGACGCCGGCTTCATTTGGCGGCATCCGTTACTCGAAGCGGCACTCGCGGATGCGGCCGGAGCCGGCGTAACGGGCGCGCCGAACGTCCGTCGCTTCGCGTGCGAGCAAGTCGTCGACGCGCCGATCGACGAGGTGTTCGCATTTTTTAGCGAGGCGCGCAATCTGGAAGCGATCACGCCCGAATTGTTGCGTTTCGCCATAACGAGGGCGCCTGCGGTAATGCAGCGCGGCGCGCAGATCGAGTACAAACTGCGGCTGCGCGGCCTAAACACCGGTTGGAAAACGATGATCGCACGT
>JAICWY010000028.1 GCA_025934645.1 Vulcanimicrobiia bacterium | reverse complement strand
GAATCGCCTTTACGCACGGCTTTGAGGAAATGCATCGCCTGTTCGCGCGAGATGTGCGGCGGCAGCGTCGCGACGTCGCCGTTCGCCATCGCTTCGAACACTACGGGCCGATCGGCATTGATGGCCTGCCGCCACGCGTCTTCCACTTGATCGGGCGAGTTTACGCGAATGCCTTTGAAGCCGAGCGTCTCGCCGAACTGCGCGTACGCGAAGTTGGGAAGCGGCTGCGTTTCCATGTTACGAGGCGAACCGGATAGGATTCGCTGCTCCCACGTGACCTGATTGAGGTCCTGATTATTCAGCACGAAGAAAATGATGCGCGGGTCGCTCCACTCCTTCCAGTAGCGGTGCACCGTAATTAATTCGTTGATGCCGTTCATCTGCATCGCGCCGTCGCCCGGCATCGAAATGACCAACCGATCCGGAAACGCGAACTTCGCGGCGATCGCGTACGGCACGGCCGAGCCCATCGTCGCCAGATTTCCCGAGAGCGAAATCTTCATGCCGCGCCGCACCATGATATGGCGCGCGAGCCAGTTCGTCGGCGTTCCGGCATCGCCGGTGAGAATCGCGTTAGACGGCACCACCTTGTTGAGTTCGGTAAAGATCAGCTGCGGATTGATTGGATCGGCCGCTTGGTGAGCGCGATCGTCTTCGATGCGGTACCACTCGTCTTTATTCTTTGCAAGACTTTCGCGCCACGATGAGTCGCTCTTCGCGTTGAGGTGCGGAAGCAGCGCCTGCAGCGTATCGGCCGCATCGCCTTCCAAGTTCACGTCCGTGGGATAGCGCAATCCTAGATACCGCGGATCGATGTCGATCTGCACGGCTTTGGCCGAGCCGTCGGCCGGCAGAAACTCGGCGTACGGAAAATTGGTGCCGACCATGAGCAGTGCATCGCACTGGTTCATCATGTCGGAACTGGGACGGGTTCCCAGCAAACCGATGGTGCCGGTCACCCACGGCAAATCGTCGGGCAGGACGTCTTTGCCTAGGAGCGCCTTGGCGCAGCCGGCCTGCAGTTTGTCGGCGACGGCAATGAGTTCATCGGTCGCGTGTTTCGAGCCGGCGCCGATGAGCATCGCCACTTTGTTCGCGTTGTTCAATATTTCGGCGGCGCGCTGCAGATCCGGCAGGCGCGGGATGATCATCGGTTTGGAATATCCCACGCCGCTATGCACGGTGTTGTGCTTGCGCGGCGGCTCCGTGTAGTCTTCCTCTTGCAAGTCTTTCGGGAAGATCACCGTCGAAACGCCCCGCAGTCCGATCGCGGTTCGGAAGGCCCGATCGACGATGTGCCTGGTTGCCGTCGTGTTGCTGATCGTGTAGTTGTACTCGCTAACGTCTTTGAACAGCACTTGCAGATCGACTTCCTGTTGATACGATCCGCCTAGCGCCGTCGTCGCGGCTTGTCCGACGATTGCGACAACCGGTACGTGGTCCATCTTCGCGTCGTATAGGCCGTTGAGGAGATGAACCGCGCCCGGCCCGGAGGTCGCCATGCAAACGCCTACCTCACCGGTGAATTTTGCGTGCGCGCACGCCATGAACGCCGCCATCTCTTCGTGGCGGACCTGGATGAATTGAAGTTTGTCTTCGAACTTTTCGAGGGCGCCGATCAATCCGTTGATGCCGTCGCCGGGATACCCGTAGATCCGCTTGACGCCCCAATCCACCAACCGCTGCAACAAAAATGCACTAGCGTTCACTTTACAAACCGCTCCGCTTTAAAATTTCGCACGTATCGGTACATACCCGAGCGGCTGCGGGTCTAAAGAAACGACTGGGGTTACTCTGTGCTCCCGATGCGCCGGACCAGCAATACCAGCAGCCCCATTCCGACGATCCAGCCTACGAAGCCCTCAGCGACCGGGCCCAAGTTCGCTAATTGCAAACCGCCCGGATTGTATTTCGCGTGCTGCAGATATTCGATGTAGGTGATTACGTCGGAAAGCGATGCATTATCGATGACCTTGGGGCCGAACTGCGGCATTACGCTGGGCCCCATGCGTACCGCTTCCGCTATTTGAATCGGGCTGGCATCCATGAGATCGGGCGCGACTTCGCGGTACCCGACCGAATTGCCATGCGCCGTGGACGCGTGGCACATCTCGCAATTCTCTTCCCACACGCGCCGGCCGTGCTCCAGATTGCCGGGCACAGGTACTGATGGCAGTACCTTGTCGCCCGCGGATTTCGACATGACGTAATCGACAATCGACTGAATCTGCGGCTCGCTGAACATCGGTTGCCGGTCGAACTCCTGAATGAACGGACGCTCCGCCGGCATGCGGCCGGTGCGCAGCATGAAGTCCACGTTGCCCGCATCCGTATCCGCAAGAGGCGGCGCCTGAGGCGAACCCTCCATATATAAGCCGTGACACGACGCGCAGTGCACGTTGAAAAGCTGCTGGCCTTCTTTCAGATCATTGGCGGAAGGATGCGTCGCGAACGATGGATCGAGCGTCGCGGTAGGCGCCGGCGTCGCCAGCACGTTGCCGCTGGACGGAATGCCGCCGGACGCCTGCGCGAACAACAGTGCGGCGATATGCAAGATCATCGCGCGGGCGCCGCTCCGCGTTCCGCCGCGGCCCACGCACCGGCCGTGATCATGAACCCGGTGAACATCAGAAAACCGCCGAAGATCCACATCACGTCGCCTGCGTTATGCTGATCGAGCAGCGCCGCTTGCACGGAACCGAACACCATCAGGTAATGCGGATACAACACGTGGCGGCTAGCGATGAGCGCGAAGCCTAAAAATGCGCCTTGGGGAATTGCGAGAAACAGATAAAACATGCGCGCCGCATATGGCACCGGACGCGGTACGTAGCCAATCTGCACGATGGCGCCCCAAAACAGAAATGCCGAAGCCATAAACAGGGCGTGCTCGGCGACATGTACGGCGCTATACTGCAGCGAGAGCTCGTAAAGCGGCGAAAAGTGCGCGGCCCAGAGCACGAACACGTACGTAAGCCAACCGGTCACCGGCGAAAACAGCGCATGACCGAACGTTGTGTTGCAAAAGTGCGTGATATGGCGGGCGACGCGCGGCGGCGGCACGGACACCGCGAGCAGCAGCGGCGCGCCGAGCAGAATGAGCGGCGGCGCAGCGAGCAGCAGGACCATATGCTGCAGCATGTGATCCGCGAAGGATGTGTCCGCGCGTACATCCATCGCAGGCAGCAGCACCGCCGTCATGAGACCCCAGCCGGCAACGAACGCAACGACGCGCCATGCCGGAAAGCCGCGATCCGGATATCGTCTGCGATACAACGCGACGGCGTACAGATACACCGCGATACCGGCGATGCCGAGCGCAGCGGCGATCACGCGACGGGCTCCTCATCGTATCCGCCTTCCGGCGTGCGTTTGATCCGGAGGCGCTCGGCGCGCTTCACGCCGGCGCTGCGCCGCAGTTCATCCGCAAGGCGGTACGTGACCCAGAAGGCTACGGCCGGTCCCAGGAAGATCAGGAAGCGGTAAGTCCAGACCAAATCGCGCAGCGAAAGGTGCAAGTATCGCGCCTGCACGTCGTCGCTTCCGGCCAGAAACAGGACGAGCATGAACGCGAAGAACGAAACGCCGAACGCGGTGCGCACCGGCACGTCCCGCGGGCGTTCGAGCAGATGATGCGGCGAATAGTCGCGGCGGATGCGCGCTTCCACGAACGGATAGGCGAACAGGAACAGCATAATGCCGATGGGCAGCACGAAGCCCGGCCAGAACGGCGATGGAATCATGTGCCCGGGAAAATGCACGGCCCACGGCGGGCTGATGCGCAGCGCGCCTTCCAGCCAACCGATGTACCAATCGGGCTGTGCGGGGGAGATCGCTTTATCGGCCTCATACGGTCCCCAGATCCAGACCGGATTGATTTGCACGAACGCCGCAAGCGCGCAGCACATCGCGATGACGCCGAATTGCAGCGCCAACGATCGCGCGGTGTACTGGGGAAAGAGCGGTGAGCCGACGACGTTTTCTTCGGTGCGCCGTGCCCCGGGGAATTGCGTATGCTTCTGGCGCCAAAGGATCATCAAATGTACCGTGATGCCCGCTATGAGCAGCAGCGGCACGACGAATACATGCGTGATGAAGAGCCGCTGCGTGAGTATCTCGCTGGGCCACGCGCCGCCGGCAAGAAAGAACATCGCCCAGGATCCGACGAACGGCATCGACTGCAGAATCGACATGGCAATGACCAACCCCATGCCGCTGAGCAGATCGTCCGGCAGCGAGTACCCGGTGAAGCCTTCAAAGAGCGCTGCGAAGAGCAGCAGACTGCCGATGATCCAGTTCAACTCGCGCGGATTGCGGAACGCGCCCGTAAAGAAAATGCGGCCCATGTGAATCACGATGCCGGCCACGAAAATGTTTGCGGCCCAGTGATGAATCTGGCGAATCAGCAGTCCGGCGTTAACCGCAAAACAGATGTGCAGCACGGAATCGTACGCTTCGCTCATCTTCACGCCGCGCAGCAGTTGGTACGGCCCCTCGTACACCACGTTTGCGTGGCCCGGCACGAACCATAGGGCCAAAAACGTTCCGGTGGCGAGCAGAACGATGAAGGCGTAGATGTTGATCTCGCCCAGCATAAAGGACCAGTGATCCGGAAAAGCTTTTTTGAGCGCGTGGTGGACGAACGTCGCGGTTCCGAAGCGATCGTCGGCCCACAACAGCAGCCGGTGAATCACGAATGCTCCCAGAAGCCGGGGCCGATTGGTTCGGGAAAGTCACCGGTTGCACGGACGTAGCCGTCGGATGCGATTTGAATCGGCAACTGCGGCAGCGGGTGATCCGCCGGGCCTTCGAGCACTTTCGCCCCATCCGCCACGTCAAACACCGATTGATGACACGGGCAGATCAGCTGCCGCGCGGCGGCACGGTACAGCGCAACGGGGCAGCCGGCGTGCGTGCACGCTTTGGAATACGCGACCAGGCCGCTGGTCGTGTTTTTGCCGACGCCGTCGGGGAGGCGGATGAGCACCGCCATAGAGCGGTAATCGCCGACGCTGCCTTCCGGAAACACCGTCTGAACGGCGTCCGGATTCAGGTCTGCGGCTTTGACGAACGTACCATCGTTGCGCTGAAGACGATCCCCGCGCTTCCACCGTGTGTGGAACAGCGTGCCGTCGGGCTCCGGTCCCAGCGCTCCTAACGGAAACAGCGCCGCCAGACCGAACAAGCCGAACGCTGCATACGCCATGCGCGTAAGCCACGTCTTGCGCGTCAGTTGCGCAGATCCATGAACGAATGCTTCAACCTGCTGCGCGCGCTCTTCGACCGGTTGCGGATACGTGTCGCGCAAATCCGTCACTTGCTCTTGCGGCAGAATCCAGCGTGCCCAGCCCAGCGCCGCGACCATAAACCCGGCGAACGTGCATGCAAGCGCAAATCCGAGCCACTGGGTGCTCGCCTGCTGCCAAAACCCATACATGAAACCGATGCTCCCGGCAATGGAGAGCAGCAGCGATGCAGCTATAGCGCGGTCGCGGGTATTATTCGCCACGCGCGTTCACCGGATCCAATAGACCGTGGAGTAAATGCCGAACCACATAACGGTGACGAAATGCCAGTAGTAGCTCACCGCTTCCGCGCCGCCGTGCTTGTCGGCAAAGAACGCCGGCGACCGCAGTCCGAAATACAAGCCGATCAGCATCAGCACCCCGACCACGACGTGCAGTAGATGAAAGCCCGTCATCGTCAGGTAGATCGAGCCGTACGCGCTGGTGTGCAGGTTGAACTCTTGCGTCGAGTACCCGTGCATCGCATCGCCGATGTATGCGAGCCCGCCGACGATCGCCGCATAGAGCCAACCATAGGCCGCTTTCATGCGCCGCTGGGAGAGCGCGCGCAGCATCGGAAACATCGTGAGGCTGCTGAACACCAGAAACGCGGTCCCGAAAGACGGGCCGAGCAGGTCCAAATGGACGTACGGCGGGGGCCAGTCGGCACTACGGGCCTTTAGATTGTAGTACGTGGCGAAAAGCGCGGAAAAGAACATCGTTTCCGACGCAATGAAAATAACAGTACCGAGCACCACCGGATGAGCACGAACGGCTAACGGCTGCTCATGGCGCGACATGGCCGTTTTGTACCCGGCGAACATTCTTTTTATCGTCGAACGCGTTAGGGTAAGTAGCTCGCCGAATGCCGATTCTGAATCCGGCGTCGGTCCAAGGGATGGACCTTCGGGGAGACTGGTACATCTTTTTCGGCGCGGCGATGTTCGTCGCCGTGTTCGTGTACGCGCTCATTCTCTATTCAGTGTTCAAATGGCGCAAGCGGCGCGACGACGACGGCAGCTTGCCTCCGCAATTCCATAAGAACCCGCCGATCGAGATCACCGGCGTGGTCATTCCGATCATTATGGTGATCGGACTGTTTTACGTCACGTATCTACGCGAAGGCGTCGTGGACTTTCTCAAGCCGAGCCCGTACGCGACCGTTGACGTTGCCGCCTACCGCTGGGCGTGGCAATTCCGCTATCCGGGCCACAACATCACCGTCAACGGTACGCCGCGCAATCCGCCCGTGCTGGTCATGCCGCTCGGTAAAATGACTCAAATTAACCTGTACTCCTCGGACGTCGTCCACGCGTTCTGGGTTCCCGCGTTCCTTTTTAAACGCGATGCGACGCCCGGATACACGATGCATTTCGATATTACGCCGACAAGAACGGGGCTCTTCCGCGGAGAGTGCGCCGAGTATTGCGGCTTGGACCACGCGTTAATGGTCTTCACGGTGAAGGTCGTCCCGGTAGCCGACTACGACCGGTGGCTCGCAAGCGGAGGAACTACGACGACATGAAGATGTGGCTGACGTCGACGAACCACAAACAAATCGGCCTGATGTACATATCGACGACGTTCTTCTTCTTCATTCTTGCCGGCATTCTCTCGCTGCTTATCCGTCTGCAGCTCGCGCAGCCCGACCAGAACATTCTCACGCCGCACGAGTACAACCAAATCTTCACGCTGCACGGAACGGCGATGATCTTTCTGGTCATCGCGCCATTCGCGTTCGGCCTAGGAAACTTCTTGGTGCCCCTGCAGATCGGCGCGCACGATATGGCATTCCCGCGCCTGAATCTGCTGGGCGTGTTTCTCTTCATATTCAGCGGCATCATCATTTTCCTGGGGGTCTTCGCGGAAGGCGGCGGCGCGTTCGCCGGTTGGACTGCCTACGCGCCGCTCTCGACGATGATCGTGGGCACCGGCGCCGGACAAGACTTGTGGCTCCTCGGAATCTTGGTGAACAGCGTCGCGACGATTATGGTGGCCATTAACTTCGTCGTCACGATTCTGCTCTACCGCGCGCCCGGCATGACGATGTGGCGCATGCCGATCTTCACGTGGGAGATTCTCGCGACGGCATTGCTGATTCTCATGGCGTTTCCGTCGCTCGCCTGCGTGGTCTGCGAGCTGCTGCTGGAACGTCACTACGGCGCGCAATTCTTCAATCCGGCGCACGGCGGCGACCCGATTCTTTATCAGCACCTGTTCTGGTTTTTCGGCCACCCGGAAGTCTACGTGATGATCCTGCCATACTTCGGCGTGGTCACGGAAGTACTCGCGGTCTTTTCGCGCAAACCGGTGTTCGGCTACGTCGGTTTGGTGCTTTCGGCTTTTGCGATCGCCGGGCTCTCGATGGGCGTTTGGGCGCACCACATGTTCACTACCGGCGCCGTTGCCAACGGGTTCTTCTCCGGCATGTCGTTCTTGATCGCCGTACCTACCGGCGTAAAGTTCTGGAACTGGATCGGGACTATGTGGAAAGGGAAGCTGGAATTTACCACGCCGATGTTGTTTGCGGTGGGCTTTCTTTTCAATTTCCTGATCGGCGGCATTACCGGCGTCATGGTTGCCTCGCCGCCGATCGACTATCATGCCGAAGACAGCTATTTCTTGGTCGCGCATTTCCACTACACACTCGGCGGCGGCGCGCTATTCGCCGTGTTTGCGGCGATCTATTACTGGGGCCCGAAGATGTTCGGGTTCAAACTGAATGAAACGATGGGCAAGGCAAATTTCTGGCTGATGTTCATCGGGTTCAACATCACGTTCATCCCGCAGTTCTTCGCCGGCATAGAAGGCATGCCGCGCCGCGTATTCACGTACGCGCCGACCGGCGATCTGGGATGGCTGAATGCCGTTTCATCCATCGGAGCCGGCATCATGGCGATATCGGCGGTGGGCTTCGTGCTCAACGTGATCGTCTCGAAGCTCGCGCAAGAACCGGTGGGCGACGATCCTTGGGGCGCCGGTCAAACGCTTGAATGGGCGACGAGCTCGCCGCCGCCGGAGTTCAATTTCCACGCCTTGCCGCCGATCCGGTCCGAGCGGCCCGTTTTCGACATGCGGCATCCCGAACTCGCCGAGGAACGGCATTGAAGAGTTTCGTCGGCTTTTTCGGCAGCACCGCGGTGTTCGCCGTTTCCATCTGCATCATTTACTGGTTTTCATCGCACGATCGCGGCGGCGCGCTGCTGCTGGGTTTTATGTGCGTCGCGCTGTCTTTCGCCGCCGGGTACGCGTTCTTTACCGAAAAAAACGCGGCGCTCGAAGGCGACGATCGCGACTTGAAACACCGGGAGGCCGCCGGCGAAGACATCACGATCGTCACCAAAGAATCGCCCTGGCCGCTGACGCTGGCAATCAGCATCGTCTGGTTCTTGGTCGGTTTACTGTGGTCGGATTTCATGCTCTTTACGGGGCTTGCGGCCATGCTGCTATGCTTGTGGCGCTTGGGCGCCGAGAGCGCGCGAGTCGGCGGGGAAACGATTATGACGAAGGAAGGCCCCGAGAACTTCACATAAGTGCTGCCCAATGCGACTGTTGGGCATCGAGACCTCGTGCGACGACACGGCCACGGCCGTGGTGGAAGATGGACGCTCCGTACGCTCGAGCGTCTCGACGAATCAAGACGCGTTCCACGCCAAATACGGCGGCATCGTTCCGGAGATCGCGAGCCGGCAGCATGTCGCGCTGCTTTCGGCCGCCGTTGAGGATGCGCTCGATCGTGCCGGAACATCGCTGGAGGCGATCGACGGCATTGCGGTAACGCGCGGGCCCGGGCTCATCGGCAGTTTGGTCGTCGGGGTTGCGGCAGCCAAAGCACTGGCCTTCGCGACGGAAAAGCCGCTGTACGGCGTCAACCATCTGCACGGCCACATCTTCGCGGCATTTTTGGATCGCGACGAGCGGCCGGAGTATCCCTTTCTCGCGCTGTTGGTTTCCGGCGGCCATTCGCAACTGGTAGACGTGGAAAGCCCAACACGCATGCGCATCGTGGGACGCACGAAAGACGATGCCGCCGGCGAGGCGTACGACAAAACCGCACGCATGCTGGGCTTGGGTTTTCCGGGCGGACCCGCACTCGACAAGCTCTCGCGCGACGGCGATCCCGAGGCGATCGCATTCCCGCGCCACCGCCCGGAGCCCGGCTCGCTGGACATGTCGTTCTCCGGCTTAAAAACGTCCGTGCGCTATTATTTGGAGTCGCCGGCGGGTGCGGCCGCAACCAAAGCAGACGTCGCCGCGTCATTTCAAGCAGCCGTGATCGACGTGTTGATGCATCGCGTCCGGGCCGCGTTCGAGCAGCGGCCGTACACTTCAGTCGTGCTTTCGGGCGGCGTTGCCGCCAATTCGGCGCTGCAGGCCGCGCTGCGCGAATGGAGCGAGCGCAGCGGCGTACGCGCGTTTATTCCGCCGCCGAAGTATTGCACCGACAACGCCGCGATGATCGCGGCGGCGGCCGACTATCAGAACGAAGCGGTACGGGTGGATCCGCTGCAACTCAGCGCCGATCCCAATCTGCCCTTCACCCTGTAAAGAGGAACCGCCGAACGTGCTCAAACGCGCTTTAGCCGCCGCGCTCATCTGCTGCCTTGCCGCTTGTTCCTCGCAAGGACAGCGCGGCGCCGGAACTTCCGGCGCGCAGTCCGCTCTTGCGATCGCGCAGCAGCGCGAACCAATGTCGCTCAATCCTGCGCTGGAAAACGGACAGTCGGCGACCGAATGGGGTGAGCTGCTCTTCTCGTATCTGGTGAAGTACGACGATCGCGACCGCCTTGTCGGCGACGTCGCTACTCAAGTGCCGACGCTGGAGAATCACGGCATCAGCGCGGACGGCAAGACGATCACCTATCATTTGCGCCGGGGCGTGCGCTTTGCCGACGGCACGCCGCTGACCGCGCGCGATTGCGTATGGTCCATCAACGCGATCAACAACCGCGCGAACAACGTGCAATCGCGCTACGGGTACGATCGCATCGCCAAAGCCGTCGCGCCGGACGACACGACGCTCGTGCTTCATCTCACCGAGCCGTTCGCGCCGCTTCTCACGCTCGTCCTGGCGCCGCAAGGCTTTCCGATTTTTCCGGCGCATTTGCTCGCGCGGTATCCGGATTTCAATCATCTTGCTTTCGGAAGCAAACCGCTCGGTTCCGGTCCGTACGTTGTCGATTCCTGGAATCACGGCGATCGCGTCGTCATGCATGCGAACCCGTACTATTTCGCCGGCAAACCGAAGATCGAGCATCTGACGATACGTTTCGTACCTGACGCGCAGACGGCCACGAACCTGCTGCAGACCCACGAAGTGCAGGGCTACTTCAACGAACAGGACTACTCGCAGTATCCGCTGCTTACGCGCCTGCAGGGCTATTACGTTTTAAGCAAACCGGTAAGTGCGGTCGGCTCGATGATCTTCAACACGCAAGGCGCCGTGACGAGCGATGCGCGCGTGCGGCACGCGCTCGCAGAAGCGGTCGACATGCACGATCTGATCCAAAAAGCCTACCGCGGCGCGCTTACGTACGAACACGCCGGCAAAGGCCTCTTCATCTGGGCTTACGACCCGCACGCATATCCCGACGTGCCGTACGATCCCGCCCACGCGCGCACCCTGTTGGACCGCGCGGGATGGAAAACCGGACCGGATGGCGTGCGGCGTAAAGACGGCCGCGAACTCGAGCCGCAGCTCATCATACAGGCTGCGACCCCCGGCGACGCAATCATGGCCAATGCCATCGCGCAGTACGAGCGCGCCGTGGGCGCGCGCGTCACGATTAAGCAGTTCAACATCACGCAGTTCGTCGCGCCGGTCAGCGAGCACGGCCCGGTCTACGGCGGCATGTTCGACATGGCGCTCTACCCGTTCGTCAACGGCGACGATCCGGATACGACCGATCAGTTCGCATGCGCCAATGTCCCTCCGCACGGCTACAACAAATCGCGCATCTGCGATCCGCGGCTCGACGCGCTGCTCTCATCCGGGCGCTCTACCTACGACATGGCCAAACGTACCGCGATCTACTCGCGGCTGGAACGGCTGCTCTACCAAGAACTGCCAATCGAGCTCATCTACCAACGCCGCGAAATCGACGTCTTTACGACGGCGCTAAAGGGCGTCAGCGGCTCGAGCGACAGCGTGTTCTGGAACGTGGGGGCCTGGCATTACTAACCGCGGGGTGCTTCCACATCAACTGGGCGCACTTACTATCGTCTTACTGCTCGCCATGGTGCTCGCGCGCGTTGCCATCCTGCGAAAAAGCGGAATCAACGCGACGAAATTCGGCGCGTTGGACAAATCGGATTTTGTCATTCCACCATTTGCCCTTTTTTATTTCTATCTCGTTTTCGCAAGCGCACTACATTGGCCAAGTGTAACTCATCGCACGATGTTCGCGTCCTCTGCCGCTGCCTGGGGCGGCGTTGCGATCTGCGCGCTCGGACTTGTCCTGTTGGCAGCGGCGGTAGCCACGTTGGGTGCCAGCTTTCGCATCGGCATCGACGCAGACCATCCTGATAAGCTAATAACGACCGGCATCTTTGCCGTCAGCCGCAACCCCATCTATCTCGCCTTCGCAATGGTGCTCACCGGCGAATTCCTCATACTGCCTCATTGGTTACTGCTGCTCTACCTGCTCGCCGGCGCAGCGCTCTTTCACCGGCAGACCTTACGGGAAGAAGCCTACCTATCGACGCATTACGACAACGAATACGAAGCCTATCGTAAACGAGTACGTCGATACCTTTAGCGCGCTTTAGTTTTACAACGTTTCGATTGCGTTCGTAAGCGCTTGGAGCGTGCGGTCAATCTCGTCTGCCGTCACGATAAGCGGCGGTGCCAAACGGATGGTGTTGTTCCCGGCTTTGTTTACGAGGACGCGGAACACCGAACGGACGTGGTCGACGATCTGCGCCGCGTCGTGAGGCGCCTTTACCGGCAAGCCTGCCAGCAAACCGATTCCACGCGGCTCGCCGTAAACGTTTGGAAAGCCGGACGCGAGCGTCCGTAAACCGGCGAACAGCCGCTCCGAAACTTGCGCGACGTGCTGTTCCAAATCCAAATCGTCACGCACGTCTAAATGCGCGAGCGCCGCCGCGCACGGCACGGGAGAGCCCCCAAAGGTCGAACCGTGATCGCCGGGCTGCAAGCCGCCGGCACACGTTTCGCTTACCAGCATCGCGCCGATGGGCAGACCGTTCGCGAGCGCTTTCGCGAGCGTAACGGCATCCGGCTTAATGCCGTAGTGTTGGAAGGCAAACAGCGGTCCCGTGCGCCCCATGCCGGTTTGCACTTCATCGAATATCAACAGCGCGCCGTGCTTATTGCACAGTTCCCTTGCAGCCCGCAAAAACGCGGGATCGGCGCAAATGACGCCGTTCTCACCTTGAACCGGTTCGACGATGAATGCGGCGACGCGCTCGTCGATGGCATCCTGCAGCGCCTCGATGTCGTTGAACGGCGTGGCGGCGAAGCCGCCGGGAAGCGGCGCAAAGCCTTCGTGGTACGCCGGATTTGCCGTCGCGGCAAGCGCGCCCATCGTTCGTCCATGAAAGCCGCCGGTGCACGAGAGAATCGTCGTGCGTTGCGTGTCGCGCTTGCGGAACGCGTACTTACGCGCGAGTTTGATCGCCGCTTCGTTCGCTTCGGTGCCCGAGTTGCAGAAAAACACGCGATCGAAGCCGGAACGCCGGGCGAGTTCGGCCGCAAGCGTGGAGGCGGGTTCGTGGCCGAAAAGATTACTGCAGTGCACCAGCGTTTGCGCTTGGTGCGCGACGGCTTGCGCGATCGCCGGATGCGCGTGTCCGAGCGCGCACGAGGCGATGCCGCCGATCATGTCCAGATAGGCGTTGCCTTCGGAATCGTAGAGCTCGCAGCCCGATCCGGCGACGAACGTAACCGGCGCACGGCGGTAATTCTGCAGCAGATGGTCTTCAAGCGCGATCACGTGCGGTAGCTCGCGTTGATACGGACGTAATCGCGTGAGAGATCGCAGCCCCATCCGGTGGCGCTTGCGGTACCGATGCCCAGGTCAAGCCGCACGTTCACGGCCGTTTGCTCCAGTTCGCGATGCGCTTCGGCCTCGGAAAGCACTTCGACGGCACCGGTGTCCACCCACAGTTGATCGTTCAGGTAGAGCGACCAGGTTTCGGGGTCGAGTCCGGCCTTTACCGATCCGGCAGCCGCGATGATGCGGCCCCAATTCGGATCCTCGCCGAACAATGCAGTCTTCACCAAATTGCTGTTGATGACGGCGCGCGCCGCGGCACGGGCCTGCGTTTCGCTCGCCGCGCCGGTAACGTGAACGGTCATCGTTTTCGTCGCACCCTCGCCGTCGGCAACCATCGATTGCGCGAGGTCGTCGCATACCTTGCGCAGCGCAGCCGCGAAGTGCGCCGGCGCCTCTCCTTCGCCGGGCGCCGCAAATGCGTACACCGCATCGTTCGTAGACATGTCGCCGTCCACGGAGATCATGTTGAAGCTGGCATCCGTGGATTCAAGCAGGTGGCGCTGCAGCGCGCTCTGCGACATCGGCGCGTCCGTGGCGATAAATGCCAGCATCGTCGCCATGTTGGGCGCGATCATGCCCGAGCCTTTGGCGATCCCGCCGACCACGTATTTCTTACCGTTCTCGTAAAACGCATATGCCGCAAGCTTGGGAACGCGATCGGTGGTCATGATCGCTTCGGCCGCATCGAATGCCGCTTTGCCGCCGCTTTCCAGATCGCTCGCGGCGCGCTCGAGGCCCTTGGAGACCCGATCCATCTGCAACGGTACGCCGATAACACCGGTGGAAGCAACGGCGACGCTTTGCGGCTCGACGCCCAGCAACGCCGCAGCTTGCCGCGCGGTAGCGCGCGCGTCGCGTTCGCCGCGCTCACCCGTGCAGGCGTTCGCGCAGCCGGAATTGCATACCAGTGCCCGCATTTCGCCGCCGTGCGATGCCAGATGCTCGCGGCTGACGAGCAGCGGAGCTGCCTTCATCTCGTTCGTCGTGATCGCCGAAGCGCAGACTTGCGGTGCATCAAATGCGATAAGCGCGAGGTCGCGTTTGCGCTTCTTGATGCCCGCATGCACGCCGGCAAGACGCACGCCCGGAACGGCGCCCAGTCCGCCGCGCAATGCGACCAGCCGAGGCTGCAATTCGATTTCTGCGATCACAGAGTCACCTTATCGTTGGAAACGGTACCCAGGCCCAGCGCCTCGGGATAGCCGTACATGATGTTGAAATTGCGAACCGCCTGCGCCGCCGCGCCGCGACCCAAATTATCGATGGCGCAGATCGCGCGCACAACGTTGTCTTTCACCGAGACGTGAATCTCGGCGTCGTTCGTTCCGTTGACCGCGGTGATGCTCGGCACGAGCCCCGCGTCCAAGACGCGCACGAACGGATTGTCCGCGTATGCGCTTACAAACGCGTCCCGCACCGCTTGCTCGCAGGGCGTGGAATGCAAGATGCAATACGCGTTCACCAGCATCCCGCGCGCAATCGGCACGACCTGCGGCGTAAAAACCAGCGGCGCCTCGATGCCCGCGGCGCGCCACTCCTGAACGATTTCGGGCTCGTGACGGTGCCCTTCCAGCCCATAGGCGCGAATCTCGCCGGCAACTTCCGAGAACAATGACGATACGGATGGCGTGCGGCCCGCGCCCGTAACGCCGCTCTTTGCGTCCACGACGATCTGCCCGGGGCCGAACACCGCCAGGGGTAGTGTTGCGAGCAGCGTCGCAGTTGGATAGCAGCCGGGATTCGCGACGAAGTCCGCCTGCGCGATCTGCGCTCGATAACGTTCCGCAAATCCGTACACAGCCGGTGAAGGTGCAAGCCGGAAATCACCCGAGAGATCGATGACGCGCGCACCGCGCTCCAAAACTTCCGGCGCAATTTTCGTCGCGGTGCCGTGCGATCCGCCAAGCAACACGAAATCGCCGCTTTGCACGCGGGCGAGCACGCTGCCGGGCGCGTCAAACGCCCGCGCGAGCGTGCGCACCCGCGGAAAGTGCGCGCCGATCGCCTCGCCGGCGTGGCTCGCACTCTCGAGCGCACCCAGCTCCACTTCAGGATGCGCCGCAAACAAGAAGACCGCTTCGGCCGCGGCATAGCCCGACGCGCCATAGATGTGAACGCGCGTCATTCCCGCACCTGCGCGATCTCGGCTTGGAGCGATTCTAACGTCTGCGCCACCATGAGCGGATTCGTAGAACCAATCGTCGCTTTTCCGCGCACCGACGCGCGTGCATCCGGCCACGCCGGCAGATTGCCGCTGCGTTCGCTCGCCAAAACTTCTGCACCCACGCGCGCATGCGCCTCGCGTGCCGGGATGCCGGTTGCAATAAGCGCATCGGCGACGTCCGTTGCTACGGTGTACCCCGCACCGGCTTGGGCGCTCATGCGCGTGCCGTCGAACTGCAAGTGCGACAGCGCGCGCGCGAAAGCGTCGAGCGCCGCGTAGCCGCGTTCGCAAATCGCGATGATGGCGGCCTTCGTGACTTGCAGATCGCGATGATACGAAAGCGCAACACCGCATATCGATCCCACGGCGCCGGCATAATGCCCGTTGAGCGAAGATGCCGTACCGCGGACCAGTTCGAACGGATCCGGATTGCGTTTTTGCGGCATCAGACTGGACCCCGTGGATGCCGCGTCGGACAAACGCGCGTATCCGAAGGCGGGCGTGCACCAGAGAATCAGCTCTTCGCAAATCCGCGACGCGTTCGCCAGCGAACGCACGAACGCGTGCGCTGCGTCGAGCGCCGCGTCGCGGTTGCCGATCGCGTCCATCGCGTTACGCGCCGGCATCGTAAATCCAAGCTCGCGGGCAGCGGCCTCGCGCCCAAGCGGAAGCGACGATCCGGCGACTGCTCCGGAGCCAAGTGGGCATGAACGCATCGCATCCGTGCGTACATTACCGAAGCGGCGTGCCTCGCGCAGGAACGGTTCCGCCGCAGCAGAGAGCCAAAATGCCAGCAGCACCGGCTGCGCGGGTTGCCAATGCGTGGTCGCCGCGAGCACCGTTTCCGCGGCAAGATGCTCGCGCGCTTGCGAAACGAGCGTTTGCGCGATCTGCGCGGAAAGACGCTTACCTTTGGCAGCCCGGTCCGCGCAGTAGAGCAAAAGCGTCGTCGCGACTTGGTCGTTCCGGCTGCGGCCCGCATGCAGCGATTCGCCCGCGGCACGCGCGAGTTCGCGCACGCGCGCGTCGATTGCGCCATGCACGTCTTCCGCGTGCGTCGCCCGCGCGAATGCGGCAAAGGCGCCCGTTTGAATCTCGGTGGCAACCGTTTGCAGCGCGCCGCGCAGCGCAGAGGCATCCGCGTGCGCCAAAATACCGCCTTCTTCCAGTGCCGTCACGTGCGCGGCCGAACACTGCAGGTCGAACGGCGCAAGCACCAGATCTTCCTCGAGCGAGGATCCGAACTGCAGCAGCGCGGGATCGGGCGGCTCGCTGAAGCGGCCGCCCCATTGAAGCGCATCGCTCACGCGTGGACCGGGTGCTGCGCGGCGTGCGCCAGCGTTTCGAGCGGAAGGCTTTGCAGGGCGATGAACCCGCCTGCTGCGTGATGATCGAATGCGTCGCCGTTCCCGTACGTGGCAAGCGCCTCGGAATACAGACCCAGCGGCGATTTCACGCCGGTGATCACGACGGATCCTTGGTGCAATTGCAAACGCACCTGGCCGCTAACGCGCGCAGCCATGCTTGCATTGAATGCATCCAGCGCCGTACGCAGCGGGGACATCCACAATCCATCGTATACCAGCTGCGCGTAGCGGTCGTCGCACTGCGCTTTGAAGCGCAGTTCGTCGCGCGTGAGCGTCACGCGTTCGAGCGCCTTATGCGCGGCGATTAGTGCGACCGAAGCCGGACATTCGTACACTTCGCGCGATTTCAAACCGACGACGCGATCTTCGACCAAATCGATCCGGCCCACGCCGTGCTTGCCGCATACGGCATTGAGCGCCGCGACGAGCTGCCATCCCGAAACACCGTTCCACGACGGAACGCCGGCGCTAAAGTCGATGACGATCGATTCGGGCTGTGCGGGCCGCGCTTGCGGCGAAGCCGTCCACGCGTAGGCATCTTCCGGAGGCGCGTTCCACGGATCTTCCAGCACGCCGGCCTCAATCGAGCGCCCCCACAGATTCGCATCGATCGAGTACGGCTTCTCGGCGGTATGCGCGATGGGGACGCCGTGTTCGCGCGCGAACGCGATAGCATCGGGGCGCGAGAGCGGCTGCTCGCGCAGCGGTGCGCGGCATTGCAAATTCGGATCGATCGCGCGCACGCCCAGCTCGATGCGGACTTGATCGTTCCCCTTGCCAGTGCACCCGTGAGCGACGGCGCCGGCGCCGTATTTGTGCGCCGTTTCAACAAGCAGCTGCGCGATCAGCGGCCGCGAAAGCGCTGCGGATAGCGGGTAGACGCCTTCGTACAGCGCGTTCGCATGCAGCGCCGGCATCGCAAAATCCTCGACGAAACGCTGCTTTGCATCGACGAGCACCGCATCGCGCGCGCCTAGGTGGAGCGCCTTCTCGCGCACGGCTTGCAGCGCTTGCGCCGCGCCGCCTCCGGCGATCGCGTCGCTCTCACCCAGGTCGGCGGTCAGCGCGATGACATCGTAGCCCTCCAGGATAAAGCGCTTGAGCAGCACGGAGGTATCGAGGCCGCCGGAATAGGCAAGGACGATGGTCTTGTCGTTCATTGGGACTCCCGCAAATCGGTAAAGCGTTGGACGAGAATGGGCGTGTCTTTCGGATCGGCCGCGATAACCAAAATGGTATCGTCACCGCCGATCGTGCCGATGATTTCGGGCCACTGCGCCTCGTCGATCGCGGCTGCAACCATCATGGCGCTGCCCGGCGGCGTGCGCAGCACGATCTGGTTTAGGCTGCTCTTGATCGAGATGACGAGTTCGGCGACAAGTCTGTGCAAGCGGCTGCTGAATGCGCGATCCGCTGCCGGAATGACGTACTTGAACAGATGCGCGCCATCGTCTTTCATCGGCACTTTCGCCAGCCCGAGATCCTTTATGTCGCGCGAGATCGTCGCTTGCGTGGTCTCGAATCCTTGGTGCTCGAGCAGCGATGCGAGTTCTTCTTGAGAACGCACCGGGCGCGTCGAGACGAGGGTCAGAATCGCACGCTGGCGGCGGTCTTTCGTCGCGTTGTTCATACCGGAAAACCTTTCAGATCGGTCAGCAGGGCCGCGAGCACGGCCTTTTGGGCGTGCATGCGGTTTTCAGCTTGATCGAAGACGATGCTTCGCGGGCCGTCGATGACGCCGGCGGTTACTTCTTCACCGCGGTGCGCGGGTAGGCAGTGCATGAAGACTGCATGCGCCGCGGCATGGTCGCAGAGCGCCTCGGTCACGCGAAATGGCGAGAGCACGGCGCGATTGCGTTCAGTGGCGGCTTCTTCACCCATCGACGTCCATACGTCGGTGTAAATAGCATCCGCGCCGCGTACGGCGCGGACCGCATTGGAAAACGCGCGCGCGGTGCCTCCGTGCGGTTTGCCGAGCGCCTTCAATTGCGCGATGGTGGCCTCGGACGGCCGGTGCGAGACCGGCGAACCGAATTGCACCGATGCGCCGCTAAGCACCGCCGCCTGAGCCAGCGACACCGCGACGTTATTTTGCGCATCGCCCAAAAAGGCGATGCGCAGGCCGTGCAGCGTTCCGAAGCGCTCGTGCAGCGTCAGCATATCCGCAAGCGCCTGACATGGATGCGCGAGCGCCGAAAGCGCGTTGATGACCGGCACCGATGCTGCGGCCGCGAACCGTTCCAACGGTTCGTGTGCGTGCGTGCGGATCGCGATGACGTCCGCATACCGTGAGAGCACGCGCGCCGCGTCTTCAGGCGTCTCGCGGGATCCGATAGAGAATTCGTCGCCTTTTGCGAACACCACGGATCCGCCCAGTTGCGTCATGGCCACCTCAAACGAGACCCGCGTGCGAAGGCTGGGCTTCTCGAAAAACATCGCGAGCGTTTTGCCGCGCAGCAGGCTCGCCTGCTCGCCTGGACGGCGAGCTTTCAGATAGACGGCAAGTTGGAGCAGCGACCGCAGCTCGCCGGCGCTTAAAGCGTCGACCGTGAGCAGATTCCGCCCGAACAGCGGACCTGGGACTGGCGCGAGGGCATACATTGTTGTATATTTATGCATATGCCGCATAAATTTGCAAGCCCCCTTACGGTCACCGTGAAATACGGCGGCAACGCCATGGGCGCCGAGGTGGACGGCGCGGTCGTTGCCGAGCTTGCGGACCTCCGCGCCGCCGGGCACGCCGTCATCCTCGTGCACGGCGGCGGACCGGAGATCGACCGCGCGCTGAACGTGCATGGGGTGAAGACGGAACGCGTGGACGGCCTACGCGTCACCGGCGCAGATGCGCTCGACGTCGCAGAAGCCGTGCTCTGCGGCAACGCCAACAAGCGGCTCGTGCGCGCGTGCTTGAGGGCTGGAATTCCCGCCGTCGGCATCAGCGGCGAGGACGGCGCCCTTCTGCGCGCGCGGCGCGCGCTCTCGCCTTCGGGGCGCGATCTCGGTTTCGTGGGGGAGGTCGTCTCGGTCGACGCCGCGCCGCTGCGCGCGCTGCTCGACGCGGGGTACGTTCCCGTGGTCGCTCCGCTCGCGATCGATGCATCGTTCTCACACGCCTACAACGTTAACGCCGACACCGCCGCAGGCGCGATCGCAGCGGCCCTGCGCTGCGATGCGTACGTAGCGCTCACCAACGTCGAACGCGTGCTGCGCGATCCGCGCGATAGCGGCTCCGCAATCGGATCGATCTCCGTCGCCGAAGCGCAGGCGTTCGCCGCGTCCCCCGCGTGCGAGAGCGGCATGAAACCGAAAATGCTCGCGGCGATCTCCGCGGTCATCGGCGGTGCGCGGCGCGCGTATATCTGCGCGGCCAAACCCGGCGCAATTGCCGGTGCGCTAGCGGGCGACGCGACGGTGATTGCCTAGCGTTACCACAGCGAACCTTCGCCGACGAGCACGTAGAGAATCGGGCCGATACCCCAAATAATACTGACGACCGCCCAAATGATTTTCTGCGCCTGCGTCAGATCGTCGCGTCCGGCCAAATTTACCAGCACCAGAATGAACGCGATCGGATGCAAGATCAGAGCGACCACTATTTCAAAGATCAGCTTCATAGGCAACTCGTACCCCTCGCGCCGTGGCGGAAAAACCGCTTGACGGGGCGGCAAGGAGGTGCTATCGTTGCCGAAATGTCGATGCCGACCTCGCGAATGTTCTGTATGTGCTGCTGGTACGACCACGCGGCGCGGATGGCTTTTGCATAACCGGTTTCGATAAAGACAATCGAATATGCAGAGCCCCTCGCCGTAAAGCGAGGGGCTCTTGTTTTTCCTCGCTTTCCCATCTCAACAGGAGGCCGGAGGATGGAATCAACCGTGGGCATCGCGCTCTTGGGGCGCGGTACCGTCGGCGGCGGCGTCGCCGATCTACTCTTACACCGCCGCGCGCACATCGAGCGCCGGAGCGGCGTTGCCTACAAACTTGCGGGCATTGCCAGCCGCGAACGCGATCCGTTCGCGCTCATCGACGATCCCGCCGTAGATCTGGTCATCGAAACGATCGGCGGCACGGCAACCGCGCTGGAGTGCATCGAGCGGGCGCTCGAGCAACGCAAACACGTCGTCACTGCAAATAAAGACGCGATCGCGACGCAAGGTCCGCGCCTGCGCGCGTTGGCGGCGGCAAAAGGCGTGACGCTGCGCTACGAAGCCGCCGTAGCGAGTGCCGTACCGATCGTTACGACGCTCGATCATGCGCTTGCGGGCGACGAGATCGTCGAGATCGGCGGCATCCTCAACGGTACGTGCAACTTTATCCTCGGCAAAATGCGCGAAGGCCTGACGTTCTCGGACGCGCTGGCGCAAGCACAAACAGCCGGCTATGCCGAAGCCGACCCGCGCAGCGACGTGCAAGGCACCGACGCCGCGCATAAACTGGCGATTCTCATTCAGCATGCCTTCGGCGAGCCGATCGTCACGCAGCACATTCCGCATAGCGGCATCGATGAAGTGGGCACCGGCGCCGTTCGCCGCGCTCGTCAGCACGGATACGAACTCAAATTGCTCGCATTCGCGCGGCGCGGCGCGTCGGGCATCAGCGCGCAAGTCGGCCCGGTGCTCGTTCCGTTTACGCATCCGTTCTCGAAAGTCGACGGCGTCGAGAACGTGGTGCGCGTTGTCGGCGCGTCGGCCGGGCCGCTGCTCTTTAGCGGCGCAGGCGCCGGTCGCGAAGCAGCCGCTTCGGCCGTTCTCGGTGACGTCGTCGCCGCGCTCCGGGCCATCGCCGAACGCCACGCTGCGCGGCGCATTTCGAACCATGCATGTGCCTCGCAATCGATTGCGCCGGCCTTCGAACGCTTTCCGGCATTCGCCGGATATCCCGTCCTCACAACCATCACCAAAGGAGATACTCATGTCGGTTACAGCTCCCGATCGCTCTCCGCGGTTTGATACTGTCGCGATTCACGGGGGTCACAACGGCGATCCCGCCACCAAGTCGCGCGCCGTTCCTATTTATCAAACCACGTCCTACACGTTCGACAATACCGATCACGCCGCACGCTTGTTTGCGCTCGAAGAGTTCGGCAATATCTACACGCGCATCAACAACCCCACGACGGACGTCTTCGAGCAGCGCATCGCGCAGTTAGAGCGCGGCGTCGCGGCGCTCGCCGTCGCAAGCGGCCAAGCCGCGAACGTGTACGCCCTGCTGAACGTGGCGGGAGCCGGCGATCACATCGTGTCGTCCTCGTCTCTCTACGGCGGAACGTACAACGCGTTCGCGCATACGCTTCGCCGCTTCGGCATCGCCGTCTCGTTCGTGGATTTTGCGAATCCGCAGAGCGTGAGAGACGCAATCCGGCCCAACACTAAAGCGGTCTTTGCCGAGACGATCGGCAATCCGAAAATCGACGTGCTCGACATTGCCGCTATTGCGGCGGCCGCACACGAGGCGGGCGTCCCGCTCATCGTCGACAACACGCTCGCTACACCGTATCTCGTACGGCCAATCGAGCACGGGGCCGACGTGGTGGTGCATTCCGCCACGAAATTCATCGGCGGCCACGGCACGGCGATCGGCGGAGTCATCGTGGACGGCGGCACATTCGATTGGGCCAAGTCCGGACGATTCCCCGGTTTCACCGAGCCCGATCCGTCGTATCACGGCATTCAATACACCATCGCGTTCGGCAATTTGGCATATATCATAAAAGCACGAGTGCAACTGCTGCGCGACATCGGCGCCGCGCTCTCGCCGTTCAACGCGTGGCTGTTGCTGCAGGGTCTGGAAACGCTGGGATTGCGGGTCGAACGCCACAGTGCCAACGCGCAGACGGTAGCGGAGTATCTGCTCGCGCATCCGAAAGTCGGCTCCGTGGCGTATCCCGGTCTTCCCTCGCACGAATCGTTCGCGCGTGCGCAGCAGTATCTGGGGGGCAAAGGCGGTGCTATCCTGACGTTCCGCATCAAGGGCGGCCAAGAATCGGCGAAGCGCTTCATCGACACGCTGCAGCTCTTCTCACTACTCGCCAACGTCGGCGACGCGAAGTCGCTAGTCATTCATCCCGCCACGACGACACATCAGCAGCTTACGCCGGCGGAGCAGTTGGAGAACGGCGTCGATGCTTCCACCGTGCGTCTTTCGATCGGCATCGAGGACCCTTCGGACATCATCGCGGATCTCGCGCAAGCCTTCGAGGCAGTGTGACGGAAACCACGATCGAGATCGGCCCGTTCGAGTGTACAAACGGCGGCCGCATCGAGAACGCGCTGCAGCGGGTCACCACGTATGGTGACCCGCGCTCGCCCGCGGTGCTGGTTCCGCATGCACTCACGGGAAGCAGCCGAATAACGGACTGGTGGGGCGATCTCGTCGGCACCGGCAAGACGATCGATCCCGCGCGGTATTACATTATCGGAATCAACGCGCTCGGAAGTTGTTACGGTTCGAGCGGACCTTCGACCGATGCGGATTTTCCTTATGTCACGGTGCGCGATATCGTTGCCGCGCAGTCGCGCGCACTCGACGCCCTCGGCGTGTCGCAGTTGGAACTGGTTATCGGCGCCTCGCTGGGCGGCATGCAGGCGCTGCAATGGGCGATCGACTTTCCGCAACGAGTCAGAAAGGCGGTCATGGTCGGCTCGCACGACCATCAGTCGGCAATGGGCATCGCCCTCAACGCCATTCAGCGCGACGCCGTCGCGCTCGATCCGCAAAAGGGTATTCGCATCGCGCGGAAGATCGCGATGCTCTCATACAAGAGCGATGACCTGTTCCGCGAACGGCATGGCCGGCGCGCCGACCGCAAAGCCGTTCACCGCTTCGACATCGAAGGCTACCTGGAACACCAAGGCAATATCTTCGAGCGGCGGATGCATCCGCAGAGCTACGTTGCGCTGACCGAAGCGATGGACTCGTTCGACGTGCGCGGGGCAGAGCCGGTAGACACATCCCCGGAGTTGCTCTTTATCGGGATCGGCTCCGACTGGCTCTTTCTTCCGCGCGACGTGCGCGCCGCAGCAGAACGCTTCGCTTCTCGGGGCTACCGCAGCACCTATCGCGAGATCGAATCGGCCCATGGCCACGACGCATTTCTAGCGGAGCCGGAAAAGTTGGCGGTCCTCTTGTCCCAATCCCATTCCTCAGCGTAGGTTCGACGTGAGGTGGCGAGCGCGGTATAACACGTGCCGGCGAAGCGGGTGGCCTTCCGGCACACGGATATGGTCGAAATCTTCCGCGGGATTACGCGTCATGCCTAAGCGTTCCATGACGCGCATCGAGCGCAGATTGGGCGTTGCCGTCATCGCCACGATTTCAGGCCACCGCAGCGTTTCGAAGGCGTAGCGCATCAATGCGCCCGCGCCTTCCGTCGCAAAGCCGTGACCCCAAGCGTCCACCGGTAGACGCCAGCCGATCTCGCGCCTCGGCTGAAACGGCGTCTCCCACCGGATGTCATCGATAGCGATGACGCCTGAGAACCCCGGACGATCTTTGCGCTCCATGACGAACCAGCCGTAGCCGTTGCGCTCGAGATTCTCACGCATCCATTGCGCCGACTCGTAGGATTGCTCGCGCGGAAGTGTGCTGACGAAAAACTCCATCACGCGCGGATCCGCGTTCATGCCGGCCCAGGACTCGACGTCGTCGCTGCTCCATTGGCGGAGAATCAGGCGCGGGGTTTCGATCATTTCAGCCATCGCTCCATAAATGTAGGCGTTGCATAATCCACTTCGCCGTAAGGGCCGCAATCCGTGAACCCGAGCGTTACGTACAGATTGTAAGCTTCACGCAGCACGTCACGCTCGGTATCGAGCACGAGGCGTTCGAGTCCGCGGCGCCGTGCCTCAATCTCGACAGCTTGCATGAGCGCGCGGGCAATGCCCCGTCCGCGAAATTCGGGGCGCACGTACATCTTCTTCACGACGGCAGTACGCGCATCTAGACGCGCGAATGCTACGCAGCCGCAAGCTTTTCCGTCGGTCGTCGCCACAAATGCGGCGTTGGGGTAGCCGTACGCCCCTTCGATGTCTGCGGACTCGGTTGTGAAATCTTCATGGCGCAGATCCGGCGGCAGCATTTGTTCGTATTCCGCGGTTAGAGCTGCGAAACGCCGGAACGTCGCTGCATCGGCTGCTATGGTGATCTCCGGCATGCCGAGTTTTTCAAGGCATGCAACGGAAAGGCCCGCCGAAGTGGCGGGCCTTTTCCGTTGCGCCGGTAACGTCGCCGGCTACATGTGCGTCATCGGAATGACGTTTTGCGCGTTGAGCGCGCGCTGGACATCGCTATCCAATGATGCGAGGTGCGCGCGCGTAAGCAGATCCAAGTTGTTCGCGGAAAGCGAGCGGTGGATCTGCGAATGGAGCGCGCCGAGCTCGTATCGCGCGAGCGCTTGCGCGTCTTGGGGCGTACCCGGCGCAGGCGATTCGGCCAAGAACGAGAGCACCGCCGCATAGTTGCGCTGCAGGTTGCGGCGCACGAGCGGGATGTTGCCCTTGGACGGATGCGAAACGTCGTCGTACACCGCGGACTGCATCCACGTGAAGAGATCGCCGATGTCCATCGTCTTGCCGGCGCCGTATTTGTACTGCATGTCGTCCAGACGCTGCAGATTTACCGGCGTGAAGATCCGCGAGATCACCGCATACTGATAACGAGCGGCGAGCGACTCGATCGGCACGTCGTGACGCATCGCGAAGTCGCCGTCCCAATCGTCGAAACGGTACTGCATGACCATTTGCCGCAGTAATGCCGGCGAGAAGTTCCACGCGCCGGCGGAGAAGACGTTCTTCTCGAGCACCTTGAACGCGCGGACCTGTTCGCTCTTGGGAATTGCCGTCAGCGGCATCGCGGCATGCGGGTCGCCTCTGCGCGCGCGAGAGATGTACTCGCCGCCGATGTAGCGCCCGACGATGCTTCCGCAGCGCCCGTACTGCCCTATGAGCGATCCGAACGCCTGACGCAGATCGTCGAACGAACCTTGCCGGCGCGGGAAACGGTGGTCGACTTGGCCGATCAGGTTATGATCCATTTGCATCTGGGTCTCGCACCAACCGATGTTGTCGCCGGTAAGATCCCATTGCTGATTGCGCGGATCGACCGCCATGCCGTTGCCCCAAATGGTATCTTCATCCGAAGACCACGAGTAGCGCGGATCGCTCCAACGCGACGCCCACCGGCGCAGTGCCGGGAGTTCGGCTTGCGGCGTCGATGCGCCGCGCACCGGCGCGTATCCCCAATGAATGACGTAGTAATCGTACGGACCGAGCACCGTTTGGAAATACTCGCCTTGTCCGTGACCCTTCGGCCAAATATTGATCGGCACGTATTCCATGACGGAAGTGGCCACGCCGTAGCGCTGCGTGAACGACGGACTTTGCAGCTCCTTGGCCGTGTAGGCTTGTGATCCCAGATAGTTGTGACGCAGGCCCCAGTCGTGCCCGGACTCGTGAAGCACGATCGATTCCAGAAATTCGTTTGCGAACTTGTCGGGCACGTAATAGCCGTCGCCGGCGCCCATGATGCCGAGCGCCGCCAACCCGTAGCTGAACTGTGCGCGAGCCCCGTCGGCGTATTCGGCCGCGCCGAGCATCGCCGCTTTCATCGAGGTTTGCGCGGCCTCGGGTGATTTCACCAGCAGCGGATAATCGAATTTTCCGTACCGCATCAGATCGCTGTCGATCACGATGCCGCTCTTGATCATTTCGCCGGTGTACGGGTTGTACAGCAGCTGCGCTTCGGCAAATCCGCCCTGCGTTTCGGCGAGCCAGCGCACCACGTTGTAGCGGATGTCGTCGGGATCGAAATTTGGATCGGCCGGCTGGTCTTCTACTTTAACCACGTCCGAGATGCCCATCGCGCGGAATGCATTGTTCCACGTGAGCAGCGCCTTGCGCACCGCCGGCTTATACCGGGCCGGGATCGTGTCGCTCAAATAGTACACCACCGGTTTTTTGGCCGGCGAGAGGCGCTTCGTAGGATCGGACGCCTGCACGTTCCAGCGCACGATGTAGTTCGCCTCTTTGCTGAACGTGTCGTCGCTGCTGAAATCGTCGTGCGCGTTGGCGAAGTAGCCGACGCGATCGTCGTAATAGCGCGGCATGTACGAATCGTCACGCGGCAGCGCGGCGATGTTGTACTGCACTTGAATCTGAATGTTCCGGCCGTCGGGTACCGCATCGATGAACTGCGGATTCATCGAGCTGAACGTCTGCTCGGCAACGATCGTCACGTTCTGCGGAAACGCTTTCGTCGTTCCGAAATACGATTGCTGGCCGTCCAGCCGGTACGCGCCCATCGGGTTGAACATGCGGCCGCCGTTGATGTCCGTGAGCGCATCGGCGACACCCGTGATGTCTTGCAGAAACGGCGTCGCGTCGAAGACGACGTTGCCGGTCTTCTCGTCCACCGAAAGCACCTTCGCTACGCCGGCGACGCTGTTCGCCGTGCCTGCGGCGACGGCTTGTGCCTCGCCCGTGTTCGGTTTCGCGAGAAAACGCGTTGTCGGGAAGAGAATCGCTACGCGGTTGTCTTGCTTGACGAACCGGATGATGCGGCAGTTTTGCAAATCCGTAATGCCCGAGAAAATACCGCCGCTTCCGATGCCGTTGATGGGCACGCCGAGTTCGACGTAATCGGTGTTGAATTGTTCGGGCGTGAGTTCGATTCCGACGTTACCGTCTTTGCGCCAAATAGTGAACAACCCGTGCTGCGCCGTCGCGCCGTCGGTGTACTTGGCGTAGGGAATCAATGCTGCGCTGGGCGCGGCTGCGGCCGATGCCGGTTTCAACGCCGAAGCAGCAACAGGCGCGGGCGAGGGAGATGGGTTCTGCGCGGTTTGCGCGGCGAACGCGCTGCCGGAAATCGCCAGCGCGATTGCGGCGCCGCCCAAAAAGACGGAGAGAATTCTCACAAAGTACACCCCATAGCGAGGAAAGCGCGAATCGCCGAGGCACATGGCCACGGCGTGCGCGATTCTTCAAGAGGAGCGCGCCGGGTTCCTTAGGCTTGAGCCGGCTGTCGACGCCGAGACAGTGCCATCATCGCGCCCGCCATCGCGCCCCCTAAGGCAAGCGCGGTGACAACGGGATGGCGCAGTTTACGGTCCAGTCCAAGGACGCGATCGAGCGAAAACGCGCCGAAGCCCGCCGATGCGAACGCAAGCGCCGCCGCCGAGTAGATCACGTTTAGTTCGACGCCGTTCTTCGCGCTGAAAAATCCATTCTTGGCGTGCACGCTTTTGCCGGCCACGAGCATGCCGCTCATCATCGCTGCAGGGCCGATCGGACCACCTAATCCCAGCACGAGCAGTAATCCGGAGATAAGTTCG
>JAICWY010000142.1 GCA_025934645.1 Vulcanimicrobiia bacterium | reverse complement strand
GATGCCGCGATCGTCCGTAAGGTCTTCGCTATGATTTCCCGCGGTCGTTTGTGCACCCGACACCTCAAACAGATCCGACGTCAACACATGCGACCAGTTCGCCGATTCCTTCGGGGAATTCGCGCTGCGCACGTTGCTGAACTCATTGCCGAGATCCCACATGTACAGCGCTTCGTGCCCCCGCGCGCGTGCGCCGATGGCGCGCACCTGCGTGCGGCATGTTTCGAGCAGTTCACCGGAGTAAAAATCGCCGCTGCCCCACGGCAGCTCCGTGCGGCCTCGTCCGAACGTGCGAAAGCGCCCGGAGGGACGCGATTTATCGAGCAGCCATTCCGGCAGAAAGTTGACGCCGCTCATGTGTCCTGTGAAGAACGCAGGCATACCTTTCAATCCCGCCTCGGCGAGCGCGTTCATAAACGCCTCGAAGCGCGAGAGCATGGTTTCGTCCATGCGATCGGGCGCGGGCTGGAAGTCGTCCCACATGATGAAGAAGCGGACGATGGGCAAGCCCAGCTCGCGGATGCGGGCGAAGTCTTCGCGCAGCTCGCCCAAATCGAACTGCTCCCACATATACATGGCGCTGCGGCGCGGCCAATAGTTCACGCCGAGCGTGAAAGTGCTCATGTACTTGCCCTTTCCCGGAATACAGGCTTGTCATGCGCGGCCCGTCGAAGGACGGCGCGATGGCTGATTCAGACGCGCCCTTGGTCGGCGTCATCATGGGCAGCGTCTCCGACATGGAGACGATGTCCGGCGCCCGCGACATACTCGAACAACTGCGCATTCCGTACGAGATGCGCGTCGTGTCCGCGCACCGCACGCCCGACGAAATGTTTCTGTATGCGGAAAACGCCGCAAGCCGCGGATTAAAAGTAATCGTTGCCGGCGCGGGCGGCGCTGCGCACTTGCCCGGCATGACCGCGTCGAAGACGCTGTTACCGGTGATCGGCGTCCCGGTGCAGAGTAAGGCGCTGAACGGGCTTGATTCGCTGCTATCGATCGCGCAGATGCCGAAGGGCGTTCCTGTCGCGACCGTCGCGATCGGCAATGCGGCCAACGCCGCGCTCTTGGCGGCGCGTATTCTTGCGATCACTGATCCGGCCTTGGAAACGCGGCTTGCAAACTTCGTACAACGCATGCACGACGACGTCACATCGATAAAAATCTAAGCACCGTGATTCAAACGATCGGCGTCATCGGCGGCGGGCAACTCGGGCGCATGTTCGCGCTCGATGCAAAACGCATGGGCTACTACGTGATCACGCTGGATCCGCAGGAACATTCGCCGTGCGGTCAGGTTTCGGACGTGCAGATCGTCGCCGCATACGATAATATGGCGGCCATCGACGATCTGGGGCGCCGCACGGACATCGTTACGTACGAGTTCGAGAATATCGCGATCGAATCGGTGCAACGCCTCGAAAACGACGGCTATGCCGTCACTCCGGCCAGCACCGTGCTGCGCATCACGCAAGATCGCCTGCTCGAAAAAACGTTCGTGCGCGATTGCGGCATTCCAACTGCCGATTTTGCCGCTGTAGGGTCGCAAGACGACGTGACGCGCGCCGCGCGCGAGATCGGCTTCCCGGCGATCCTAAAAACCGTGCGCGGCGGTTACGACGGCAAAGGGCAGTGGCGCGTGGAGTCGCTCGACGATGCCATGCGCGCGTTAGGGGAAGCGAAAGGCGCGCGGTTGATCTGGGAGCGGTTCGTGCCGTTCGCCTGCGAGATCAGCGTGGTCTGCACCCGTAACGCGGCCGGTCAGGTCGTCTCCTATCCGCCGTCCGAGAACGAGCACGACCACGGCATCCTCTTTATGTCCATGGTGCCGGCGCGTATCGGTCCGGATGTCGCGCAGCGTGCTACGGAGTATGCGGAGCGGATTGCGCGCGCGCTCGAGATCGTGGGCACTTTTTGCGTTGAATTTTTCGTGCGTGGGGATGGCGAAGTACTGGTGAACGAAATTGCGCCTCGTCCGCACAACAGCGGCCACTACACGATGGACGCGACGCCCTGCTCGCAGTACGAGCAGCACGTGCGCGCGATTTGCGGGCTGCCGCTTTCGCCGCCGCAGTTGTTCCGCAGCGCCATCATGGTCAACATCTTGGGCGAGGGCACAGGTAACGTGCTTGCCGGCACGGAGCGGCTGCTGGCGGATCCGTCGATCGTGCTGCACATGTACGGCAAGAAGCATGCGGTGAACCGCCGGAAGATGGGGCACTTCACGATGCTCTTCGAGGGCCCCGTCACGCAGGCGCAGATCGATCGCGCGAAAGCGGCGCACGCGCTTCTGCACTGGACGGAGCCCGCGCCCGCGTAACCTATGCGCTTGCTCGTCGTTGAAGATGATGAACGCTTGTGCGACGTGTTGCAGCGCGGCCTTTCCGAGCAAGGACACGTCGTCGACGTCGCGCACGATGGCGAAGCGGGCGAAACGTGGGCGAGCGCAGGCGCGTACGATGCCGTTGTGCTCGACGTCAATCTTCCCAAGCGTGACGGGCTGAGTGTTGTGCGATCGCTGCGCGCAAAACGCGTGCGCACGCCGGTGCTCATGCTCACCTCGCGCGATACGCCCGAAGATGCGATCGAAGGCCTGGATGCGGGTGCCGATGATTATCTGCGCAAGCCGTTCGTCTTCGGAGAACTCGATGCCCGGCTGCGCACGATTGCGCGGCGCGTTGCCGCCGAGTCGCTTACCTCACAGCTGCAAAGCGGTGATTTGATCTTCGATCTCTC
>JAICWY010000107.1 GCA_025934645.1 Vulcanimicrobiia bacterium | reverse complement strand
GGCAAAGTCGATCTCACGAAGAACGAACGCTTCGCCGAAGGGGAAGCGGCGCGCGAGGATTTCGCGCGCTTCTGCGATCTGATCTTGCATGCGGATGCAAAAGCGCTCGAGCGCATCATCAACCGTCCGATCTATCCGGAGCGCGTGGAGCTGCGGCGTTGAAGCCCCCCATTTTTCCGCGGCGTCTGCGCCCCGGCGATACCGTTGCCCTCGCCGCTCCGGCGGGACCGCTGGCGTCGGAAGAAGAGTTGCAGCGCGCGATCTCGGTCGTGCGCTCGTTCGATTTGGAGCCCCGTGTGATGCCGTCGGCTTCCGCGCGACTCGGCTATCTGGCGGGCAGTGATGACACGCGGGCGAGCGACTTTAATGCGGCTCTGCGCGATCCGTCGGTACGCGGGATCTTCGCGCTGCGCGGCGGCTACGGCGCGATGCGTATTCTCGACACCATCGATTATGGCGCCGCAGCGCGCGATCCCAAAGTGATCCTCGGCTATTCCGATCTCACGGCACTGCTGAACGCAATAACGCAGAAGAGCGGCATCGTCACGTTCCATGGCCCGGTTGCCGCACTCTCGCAGTTCACCGAAAACGAACTGCGCTGGTTGCGCGATGCGGTCATGGAGGGCGGTTCGCTGAGCGCCCTGCAAGCGCCGGACGCACAAACGCTGTGCGCCGGTGTGGCGGGCGGAAGACTTGCGGGCGGGAACCTCTCGCTCGTAGCGGCGCTCGCGGGCACCAGCCATGCAATAGACACGAACGGGGCGTTGCTCGTCATCGAAGACGTGGACGAGGCGCCGTACCGCATCGACCGGATGCTCACGCAGCTGCGTTTGAGCGGCGCTCTGCAAAAAGCCGCCGGAATTATCGCCGGCGGCTGGACAAATTGCGACGTGGACGACGAGCACCGCTACGCCGGCATGCGCCTTGTCGACGTCTTGCGCGACCGTTTATCGGATCTCGGTGTGCCGGTTGTCACGAACTTCCCGATCGGTCACATCGGCGAACAATGGACCCTTCCGCTCGGCGCACACGCAACGCTCGACGCAGATGCGCGCACGTTAGCGATCGCCGGCGGCTAATGCCGCTCCAAAACCTCTACGCGGTCTTCGATTCGCAGCAAGCGCCGATCGATCGAGTCCAGGCGTTGACTGTGATACTCGAGCGTGCGCCCGTGGTTTTCCAGAATGCGCGTGTGGTCGTCCAGAATGCGCGTGTGGTCGTCCAAGACGCGTCCGTGTTCCGCCAATGTGACCTCTACACGGTCGAACCGCTGGCCAACCGCGTCGCGGAAGTCGAGCAGGGCGTCCATGATGTCCCGGGTTGTCGGATCGTCCGCCATAACCGCTGCTACCGCCCTCGCCGTGAATCGTCCTGCATCATGCCAGAACGCGTTCTGCTGCGGCGGCGTCCGTTTCGCTGAAGAAGCGGTTGTGCGTTTCGCTCACGCGGGGCGCCCACGGATCGACCTGGCCGGGTTTGATCGGAAAGTGTACCGTCGGGCCGGCGGCGTCGCTGTAGTTCGAGCCGTTGAACGGCGCGAATGCACGGCTTTCTTTATGCGCGATGACGAGATCGGAAACGGCTTTCTCCGCTTTTGCGGCGGCATCGCGCGTAGGGCTATCGAGACGCGTGTCGGAAGCGATCGTGTCGTAGAGCGCCATCGCGGGGCGATCGGCGTGCCACGGCATGTCGGGCGTCGCGTCGTGAAAGCGGACCATGCCGCGGATCGATCGCGCGTCACTGCGAAGCGCGTCGACGGACGCGGCATCGTTTTTGTGCGCCGCGATCGTATCGTTAAGGTCTTTCACGGATGATTCGACCTGCCGCATCTTCGCCGGATCGAGATCCAGAACGTCAAACGCGGCCGCAGGTTTCCAATCGTCGCCTTTAACGCCGTACGATTGCCGCATAACATCGCCTACGACGGCATCGCCCATCGCGTTTGCATCGCCTGGATGTTTTGCAATCGCATCGGCGACGTTGCTGGGCACGCCTGGCGAAACCATCGTTTCCGGCGAGGCCGCTAAATAGCGGACCCCGGCGTGCGAGAGCGCATCCGCAAAGCCGAGGGACGCCATTAAACATTGATTGGCCACGACGCCATCGACGCCGCGCCCCGCATCTTCCGGATGTTCCTGCGCGTGCATCCGTACGCCGTCGCTAATCGCTTGCGCGATCTGCGGCATCGGCATGATACGCCCCGTCGAATCGGCTTCAAGGCCGCCTCCGTCGCCGGCGCCGTGATCGGTTAGTTCGATCCACGTTTGCTTTGCGCCCGACTTCTCGGCGTTTTCGAGCACGTGCGCGACGAACTTCGCGAGATTCTTCTCCGAGGCCATGTCGTGCGGCGCATCGATCTGTGCCTGGCCGACGCCGCCGCCCGAAATCGTGAAGCAGTCGGTGCGTAAACGCCCCGTTCCCGCCGACGTCGTATCCTGAACGGTGTACTCGACGCGTGGATCGCGAGTGCTGTCCTTCAACGCTTGCCGGAGCGTGATCCCCTGCGACTCATCGAGGTTATTGTCGCCGTCGCGGTAGATGCCGAATTCGACGCTGCGCTGCGCCGGCCGAAGTGATTCAACCAAGTAAAAAGCCTCCCACGGTGTGCTGAGAGGCTTTCACGACGAAGATCCGGTTCCGAAAGATCTGCGTTCCTAGCATTTGCGGGATGAGGTTTCGCTTTTCGCCAGCTTCGCCCGGTACATGCGTTCGTCGGCCAGTTCCAACAGGCGCGCCGGCGACATGCCGTCGCGGGGAGCGACGCTGCAGCCGATTGTGATCCCGACCTGGAAGGTGCGTCCGGCGACCGAGAATGGCTGCGCAAACTCCGCTTCGATCTGCATTGCTACGGCATCGGCATCGAAGCCGGGCTGCAATTTCGCGATGAGCACGGCGAATTCGTCGCCGCCGATACGGGCGATGACGTCGCCTTCGCGAACCGCGTGCTGTAAGCGTTCCGCGGCCAGACGCAGCACTGCGTCTCCGGCCGGATGTCCCGCCGTGTCGTTGACCAGCTTGAACGAATCCAAATCGCAAAAGAGCACGCCGGCCTGCGAAGTGCTTTGCGCGACGATCGTCTTGTGCAACGCGCGCAAAAAATAGCGGCGGTTCGCGAGACCCGTCAACGCATCCCGATCGGCGTGCCGCCGGGCACGTACGAGATTCGCTCGCAGCAGCGCGTTTTGTATGCTTGCGCGGCGGAGCGCTTCCGCCGCAATGACAGCTCCGCATAGCGCACACGTCAGCACGGCGGCATCCGCGGGGCGCGCCAACACGATGCGTCCCGTCGTCGCGCTGATGTCGCTGTCCAAAACCGTGAGCGCGATGCCGGCCGGGATTGCGGTCGCCAGAGCGATCCAGAACCGCGCGTGATAGCCGATAAAGAGAAGCGGCAGTACTGCCAGCGCTCCTACGTGCAGACCTACCGTCCGCCATGCGGCGAATGTGACGGCAATCAGTGCGACGTACGAAGCGGCGATGATCCAAGGGCGCGCCATTGGCGCATCTTGCCACAAAGCTTGGCAACGGTCGAGAATACGCCGTAAAACGATAGCGAGCGGGCGCCATTCCGCCTGTTTCGCAAAACAAATAAGCGTACCATAGATTCGTGCTTGCGAATGTAAAGTAACAGCTAGCGTTCTCAACTGCGGGAGAAGCGATTCCGAAACAAACCTCGTTGGCCCAAAGCACGGGGAGAAATTTGTTTTGAAAAAAAGTTTGTTTTTTGCGGCAGTTGCCGCGCTCGCATTGAGTTTTGCCGGTTGTTCCGGCGGCGGAACGACGCTGCCGGCTGCTCCGGACGCCGCTTCGTCCGCCCTTCCGGCGGTTACGGCGCAGAGCACCACCACTTCAGGAACCACAATTACCGGAAAGATTGTGTGGGTGAGCTCGAGCGCGACGAAGTTGCAAATTCAGCCGTCGAGCGGCTCCGCGCAGTACGTGTATATCGAGAGCACGACGCAACTGAACTACAATGGTCTTACACCCAAGATTGGCGAGTACGCCGAAGCAACCGGCAGCGGATCGCCGCTCGTCGCAACGTCCGTAACCCTTTCAACCTCGCCGATCTCGACGAGCACCTCCACGACGACGTCGACCGGTACGTCCGTCAGCGGCAAGATCGTGTGGGTGAGCAGCAGTGCGACGAAGCTGCAGATTCAGCCGTCGAGCGGCTCCGCGATCTACGTCTACATCGTGAGCAGCACGCAGCTCAACTATAACGGCCTCACGCCCAAAGTGGGCGAATACGCAAGCGCGACGGGCAGCGGCTCGCCAATGACGGCGACCTCCGTAACGTTGTCGACTTCGCCTATCGCCTCGTCCTCGACAACGACGACAACGACGACGAGCGGCGCAACCACAGTTAACGGCAAGATCGTCTGGGTCAGCAGCAGCGCGACGAAGTTGCAGATTCAGCCGTCGAGCGGTTCGGCAGTGTACGTCGATATCGAAAGCACCACGAAACTGAACTACAACGGCCTCACGCCCAAAGTCGGCGAGTACGCCGACGCAACGGGCAGCGGTTCGCCGTTGGTCGCGACTTCCGTGACGCTCTCGACAAGCCCGATTTCCACAACCAGCACCACTACCACGGCGACACCCGCTCCCAGCGCGACCGCCACTCCCACCTCGACCACGTCGACGGCTATCAAGCACATCACCGTCATCGTCATGGAAAACAATGACTACGAAAGCATCGTCGGAAATTCCAGCGCGCCGTATTTAAATAATCTCATAACGCGCACGGCGTTCTTCACCAACAGTGAGGGCGTGACGCATCCCAGCGAGCCGAATTACTTGGCGCTCTTCAGCGGTTCGACGCAAGGTCTGACCAGCGACGCGTGCCCGGTCAGCTACTCCGGCGGGAATCTGGCGACGCAGCTTACGGGCGCGGGATACTCGTTTGCCGGTTATGCCGAAAACATGCCGTCGACGCTGAGCGCGTGCGAAGCGGCTTCGTCGCCGTACGGCAGCGGCTACTACTACATGCGTAAGCACGTGCCGTGGGCGGACTTCACGAACGTTCCAAGTTCGGAGTATCACACCTGGAATGGCCCGGGAACGGCACTTGCGGGCAGCGTGAACTTCATCACCCCGAACATGTGCGATGACATGCACGATTGTTCCACTGCGACCGGCGACACGTGGCTCTCGAAGAACGTGCCGGCGATCGAGTCGTGGGACAACGCGAATAACGGCCTGCTGATCGTCACCTTCGACGAAGGCGAATACAGCTCGACCAATCACATCTACACCGCCTTCGACGGTCCGATGATCAAGGCGGGCAAATATTCGCAGAGCATCAACCACTACAACGTGCTGCGCTTTATCGAGGACAACTTCCACCTGGCGCATCTCGGAAACGCCGGCGGCGTCACTGCCATCAGCGGAATCCTGAAGTAACGCCGGCAGGCGCACCGCCTTCGCGGCAATAACGAAAGCAGCATCCGTAACAGGATGCTGCTTTTGTTTTGGCGGTGATAGTGTGAAACGGTTCCTCAAAAATTCGTGCTTCGCGCTGATCGCGGCGTTGTGCGCCGCGCCGGCAGCTGCGGCGCAACATTTCACGATGGATGACATTTTGTCGGCACCGTTCGTGAACGATCTGACGGCGTCGCCCGATGGTCCGGGCGTCGCGTTCACCGCAGACGAGCGCGGCCGCCGAAACATCTATTACTCGGCGGCGGGCGGCGCCGCCCAGCGCAT
>JAICWY010000034.1 GCA_025934645.1 Vulcanimicrobiia bacterium | reverse complement strand
TCGAACCTCAATCCCATCGAACGGCTGCGTACTGCGAATCACGTCCGTATCGACGCGCACATCCTCGTGCTGCGGACTAAACGACTGCCGCCCCTCGGCAGACCACTCGACATGCTGCAGCCACGGCGTCGCCGCCACCCCCGCCCGCAGCAACCGGAACGAAATACTGCCACTCTCAGAAAACGTATTCCAACTCAACACGCCTTCCCACGCCGGCTCAAACCCCAGCGCAACCATCTCCGAAACATCACTCTTTAAAGTCAGCACAATCCTATACTTCCATTACCGAACTAGAATTGGTTGGGTGGACGAACGGGACGGGGCGTTCCCGCGCGATTTCCAACTTTTCGGCGCCGGCCACGGATGGCCGTTTCAAAACTTGTTTTCGCCGAAAAGTGGCAAAGCGGAAAATTCCCTGGATAGGAATTTTCCAGCGGTCGCGCGGGAACGTCCCGTCCCGTTCGGCCGCCCGGCCAATTCTAGACGCTCCACTCCCAACAATTCCACGTGTCCTGAATAAACGCAGCCGGTTTAAAATTCCGCACATCGGAATTCGTAGCCGTATACTCGTTCTGCCAGTAGAAGAACTGCGCGGGCACGACCTGATGAATGCGCTCTTCTTCTTTTTGATAGTACGCCTTGCGCTGGTTCAAGTCGAACGTCGAATTCGCAAGCTCGGAATATTTGTCGACGAGCGGATCGCGCAGCCACGCGGTGTTCGCGCCGTTGGGCGGAATAAATTTGCTGTTCCAAAGCCCGCGGTTATCCGGATCCGGGCCGTTCGTTTCGATGCTCCACTCAAGATCGTAATGACCCGTATAGAGGGGACCGTTCTGTGCGAACAGCAGGCTGGTCGGATAGTTGTGGATCTGTACGTCGAATCCGAATGGGCGGAGCAGACTTTGAATCTGCACCTCGGCCTGTTGATTCTCTTGCTTCTCGGTGTTCGTCGAAATCGTGATATGCATGGCGACGTCGCCCTTGTGCAGCACGCCGTCGCTGCCCATCTTCCAGCCGGCCTGCGCGAGCAGCTGCTTTGCGTTCTGCGGATCGTACGGGAACGGCGGAATATTCGGCGCGGCCCAAAGCTTCGGATACACATCGCTTACGGCCAGCACGTTGTACCCGTGATAGACCGTGTCGTTGACGCGCTTCCAGTCGATCGCTTCAATCATCGCCAGTCGTACGCGCGGATCGTTCAACTGCGGACGGCTGGTATTGATGCCCATATGCCGCCAGTTGGCGATGAGCTTCTTGGTGACCGTGATGCCTTGCACTTGCGGCAGGCGCGCGATGTCGTTCTCGTTCACGCCGACGTAGACGTCCACGTCGTGCGTCTGCAGTTGCGCGAAGAGTGTGTTGACGTTCGGGACGATCTTCCACACGATCTTGTTCAGCTTCGGCTTGCCGCGGAAGTAATACGGATTCGGCGTGAAGATCAGCGACGAGCCGTGATTCCACTGCTGCAGGACGAACGGGCCGCTCGAGATCGGTTTGCTGTTGAATGAGGCGCGGTTGATGTCCGGCAGGTTCGCAAGCAAATGCGCAGGCAGCGGCGGATACGCAGCGCCGCCCGCTACGCCGAACAATCCGAGAATCGACGCGTCGACTTTATTGATGTGCACGACGAGCGTGTAGTCGTCGGGCGTTTGGACCGACGAAATTTCGTCCCAGCCGTAGCGCGTTTTCGTGTTGTTCGCCGGGCTCATGACGGCGTGATACGTGAAGACCCAATCCTTGACTGTCAGCGGTGCGCCGTCCGACCAGCGCACACCATGGCGCATATGCAGGGTAATTGTTTTGCCGTCTTTGCTGATGCCGCCGTTTTGATACGACGGCACCTCGGTCGCGAGATCGGGAATGTAATTGCCGTTATCGTCGTAGCGTAGCCAGCTCGCGTAGATCAGGCCCGCGACTTGATCCGTTGCGTCGGTGTGCGCGAACATCGGATTCAGGTTGTCGGGTTCGTCTTCGTTGCCGATGCGAAGCGTGCCGGGAATCGTCCACGGATTGTGGCCGCCCGCGCTCTTGGGCGCATTGCCCGCTTTCGAGCAGGCGCTGAAAACGAGCGCGCAGGCAAGCGCACAAGCGGCAAGGCGGGAAAACGTCATGCGGGTGTGACCTCGGCAGAGAGCGGAGTGCGTTTTACGAGTTCCGGCGCGATTGCGTTCCAGAGCGCGTGCGGACCGAAGCGAACGACGTCGTCCGCGGGAAGCATCGTTTCAGCGCGGGCGCGTTCGATCTCGGCGACGGCGCGCTCTTCGGTCAGAGCGCGCGTGTTGAGCGCGATTCCGACCACTTTCGCGGGTTTGACGGTGCCGCACAATCCTTCGTACATGCGGATGAGTTCGCGGTACGAAAGCGTCGGCGTTTCGAAGACCTCGATGCGCACGCGCGCCGGATCGACGACAAGGACCAATTCGTCCGGCGCCGCGCCGTACATCAGTGAGAGCGTGACGGGCGCGTAGGCCGGGTGATTGATGCCGCCCTGACCCTCGACCAGAATGTAGTCCGGATTGCGGCGCGCCGCTTCGAGCACGATCTGCTCCGTCGCGCCGGTTGCAAAATCAGCGATGACGCGATCGATCGCGATGCCCCAGCCGGCGATCATGATGCCGGTTTGGCCGGTGGGAACGAACTCGGCGTGCTTGCCGGCATCTTTTGCCGCACGCGCAAGCTCGAGCATGACGGTCATCTTGCCAACGGCGCAGTCGTTACCGACGGCAAGCACCACCGGCGGACTTACGGCGTACGCCTCGCCGGTGAAGAGCGGAACCTCGGGCGGACGGCGCACGTCCCAGATCGTCGCGCCGTGTTCTTGAGCGGCGCGCACGAACTCGGGATCCTCGTCGAGCATGTCGTGCAAGCCGCTGACGATCTCCAAGCGTGCGCGAATTGCCGTCAGCACTTCCGCGCGCCAATCCGGCGGCAGTTTTCCGCCTTTCGGCGCGGTGCCGATCAGCAGTGACGTCGGATCGTATGAAAGCGCCTCTCGCACGCTCGCGACGATTGGTGCGTCGCTTTGCAGATACGGCAGCACTTCCCGCACCGTTTTTCCCGCGCACTCCGGATCGACGACCGCGGCGATTTCATCCTCGCCGTACCGGATAACGCCGTGCGCGGTTTTGGCATTGTTGGCGAATTGGCCGGGCGCGAGCACCGCGTAGCGGCGCTTGGCGTTACGCAACGCCGGCTTTCTCGCGAACGCCCAGGCCGGCGCCGTCCGGCAGGACGATCTTGCCCTTATCGTAGCTGATGCCGCTGAACGGATCTTCCTTCGTAAGGAACGGGCCGTCGATATCCGCCCAATCCACGAGCGGTGAAATGTGCGCGGCCGCCGTGGCGGAGATTTGGCTCTCGACCATGCAGCCGAGCATGATCTTCATACCGAGCGCGCGCGCCGTGTGAATCATTTTGATCGCGCCGCGAATGCCGCCGGTCTTGACCAGTTTGACGTTGATGCCGTCGACGCAGCCGTACAGTTTGGGCAAATCCTCCGCGGTGAGCGAATCCTCGTCGGTGACGATCGGAATTTTCGAGCGCTCTTTGATGTAGCGCAGTTGCTCCGGGTGGCCCGCCTTGATGGGCTGCTCGCAAAACTCGATGTCGAAGCGTTCCAATTCGGCGAGCACGCTGACGGCTTGCTCGGCGCTCCAGCCTTCGTTCGCATCGATGCGGATCGTGCCGCGGTATTTGGAGCGGATGAGTTCGATCGTCGCGATCTCTTGCTCCACGCTGCCGGAGCCGAGTTTGACTTTCATCACCGGATGATCGCCGATCTCGTCGACTTTACGCGCAGTCGTTTCCATATCGCCGATGCCGATGGTGAACGAGGTGAGCGGGGTCTTTGCGGGATCCAGTCCCAACAACCGGTAGAGCGGCTTGCCGCAATCTTTTCCGATGAGATCGTGCAGCGCGATATCCAAGCCGCAGCGTGCCGCCGGCGGAATAGCGTTCGTCAGCAGTTCGTCCAGCAGATACGGATCCTCGCCGCGCACGGGATGCTCGCGGTAATACGCGATGACGCTTTCGACGGATTCCTTGTATCGCGGGATCGGAACGCTTTCGCCCAGACCTTCCAGGCCGTTCCAGGCAAGATGAAATACTGCGGTGTGCGCGACGCTTTCGGTACCTCGCGCGATGGTGAACGGATGAACGAGGGGCAGCTCGAGCGTGTCGAGTGTTAAGTGCAGTTGGGACATGCGCGTAGCCTTCGGCGAAGCGTACAGCGGCTCCGCCGGATTGCGTGCGAGCGGCCAGCGTTCTGGCAGCCTGACGCTACGTGTTGCCGGTCAGCCGCTCCGCGTCGGCGTTGGTTTGTTCGAAATCCGTATCGCCTTGCAGATCGTCGCTGCGCGTTTCGCGGCTGATCGCCGAATCGGCCGTGCCGCGCTCGACTAATTCGTCGCCGTCGGCGGTGCGGCCGATCTCGCCGCGCTCCATGCGCTCGCGCTCTTCGCTCTCGAGCGTTCTGCTACCGTAGTCGCTGGGATGTCCAACAAGATCGCGATCGTTGCGTTCGTTCATATCAAAACGTACCCCACGGAGAGATGTACCCGAAAAGTCAAGTCTTGACCGCGGTGGTATGGTGGGATGGTCGACTGCGCATGGCGCGCACCGCACCATAGGTGCTGGACCAACGAGATAACCTAGGGAGCATCAGCTCCGGTCACGACAGTCCGGTTTGGGCAAAATGCTTACCGGTCTGGCGCCCGGGCCGCACCCACCTGCGAGAACGCAGGTTCGGGACCTCGTGCGGAAAATGCCACGTGCGGTCGGCCTTTTTTTACGAAAGCGTTGCGAGCGCGATCGCTTCCTCTTGCGGCAAACTTCTGCCGCGCTCTAGAAGCATCGCGGTGCGTTCCTCACCCATCGCGGAACGCAACCGCTCCAAGGCTGTGTCGTATTCCCGTTGCTCCGTGCCCTCGCGCGGGAGCGCCGGACCGAAAATTCCGTCGGTGTATCCGAGCACGAGCGCAGCGCGTTCCGCATCGCCGTTGGCGGCGGCGCAAGCGCCCAGATGCTGCAGCCCGCACACGATTGCACCCGAGTGCTGCATATCGAGCGCTTTGCGCAGGCCCTCCTGCGCAAGCGGCGTTGCCTGCGCAGGGTCGCCGCAGGCCAGAAGATACGCCGACAGATTATTGAGCGAGAAAGCTTGCTGCCCCGGATACCCCAGCGTGCGTTCGCGTGCAACAAGCTCGCGGGCGATTTCGATCGCTCGCGGAGTATTGCCGACGTTATGTTCGCATTCCGCAAGATTGTTCAGCGAGATGCCTACGGTGCTTTCGTCGCCCTGCGAGCGCGCAGCCGCGACGACGGCATCGAAGCGTTCGCGCGCCAGCGCCCAATCGTCGGCCCAAAGCGCATTTCGCGCAAGACACAAGAGCGCCTGATTCGCCCATCGCGCCTCGTCATGGGACTTGAAATACGTAAACGCTTCATTCAGCGCCGACTGCCCCTCTTCGATCCTTAAAATGCGGGTGAGCGCTTCTCCGCAGAGAATTTGCGCGCGCATTGCGCCGGCCGCATCACCGAGCGCCTCGAAACGCTCTTTTGCACTGTTCGCCGCATCGAGCATCGTCTGCCAATTAGAGATTCCACTGAGTATGGCGCGCGCCAACCAGAGACGCGCCGCCGTCGGTTCGGAAATGTGGTTCGCAAGCGCGATGTCGATGTATCTGCAGCCTTCGGCTTGCGCCACTGTGCGGAAAAACGCCGGCAAGCTCGCCGCAATCCGGGCGCCGATCTCCACGTCTTGCTTGTCCGCGAGCGCCCAATCGAGCGCGGTGCGCAGGTTGTCAATCTCGGTTTGCACGCGCGCGTTCCACGCGCGGCTAGGCGTCCGCGACCATTCCCGGTCCTGCCGCTCGGCGAACTCCAAGAAATATTCGGCGTGCATGCGGCGCAGCCGATCACGCTCGCCGCCGGCCGTTAATTTCTCGGACGCGTATTGCCGCGTCGATTCGAGCAACCGGTAGCGCAGTTTGCTACCGTCGCCGGCGTCGCTGAGTTCCGCTGCGACCAGCGATTTGTCCACGAGCGACGTGAGGTAATCCAGCAAATCCCACGCTTGGAGATCGTCGTCGGAGCAGATCGCCGTTGCAGCTTCGAGCGTCCATCCGCCGGAGAAAACCGCGACGCGGCGCAGCAGCGCTTGTTCCGGCGGCGTGAGCAGATCGTAGCTCCAATCGATCAAAGCGCGCATCGTCTGCTGGCGCGGCAGGGCCGACCGGCTGCCGCCGGTGAGAATGCGAAAGCGTTGGTCCAAGCGCGCGAAGAGTTCGTCGACATCGACCGCGCGCACGCGGGCGGCAGCCAGTTCGATCGCGAGCGCAATTCCGTCCAGCCTGCGGCAGATCTTTGCGACCGTCGCCGTATTCTCCGGCGTAAGTTCGAACGCATCGGATGCGGCGTTCGCGCGATCCGCAAAAAGCGCGATGGCCGCGTTTTCTTCCAGCGATGACACCCGGTGTACCGTTTCACCCGCAATCTTCAACGCTTCGCGGCTCGTGGCCAAAACGCGGACGTTCGGACATCCGCGCAAGATTTTCTCGATGATGCCGGCCGCGGGATCGACTAAGTGCTCGCAATTGTCCACGATAAGCAGCGCGCGTTTGGGACGCATTGCGGAAAGGAGCGCGTCGAGAAGCGATCTATCTCCGCCCGCCTGCACGCCGAAGAGCGGCGCGAGTTCGTTTAAAATAAGCGTTCCGTCCGAGAGCGGTGCAAGTTCGACGAACCAGACGCCGTCTTCGTAACGCTCCAGCGCGTCGGCGCCGATCTGCAGCGCCAGGCGGCTTTTGCCGACGCCGCCCGTGCCGACGAGCGTAACCAGGCGGTGCGCATCGAGCAGCGTTTTTACGCGTTCGATTTCATCGTCGCGGCCTACGAACGACGTCAATTGCAGCGGAAGATTGTTCGGCAGCGCGTCCAGCGAACGCAGCGTGAAAAATTTCTGCGGTAGATCGGGCGCCGTGAGCTGGTACACTTGTTCCGGCTGCGCGAGATCTTTCAACCGGTGGGATCCCAGATCGCGCAAGCCGGTCTGCGCGGGCATCTCGCCCTGCGCGAGATCGGCGGCTGCGCCGGAGACGAGCACTTGGCCTCCGTAGCCGATTGCCAGCAGTCTTGCGACGCGGTTGACGCTGGGGCCGTAGTAGTCGCCGTTCTGTTCGTCGGCGTGGCCGACGTGCACGGCCATGCGAACTTTCAACCCGTCGACATCGGAAAAGTCTTCGGCGAACAGCCCGCGTTGTGCGGCGCAGGCGGCCGCGATCGCTTGCGGCGCGGTGCGGAAAACCGCGCAGTATGCATCGCCCATGCGCTTGAACGTCGCGCCGTGGTTCGCGTCGATCGCGAGCTGCAGGACGGCATCGTGGCGTTCGATGGCCTTGGCCATCGCCTCGCGGTGCGTTTCCCAGCGTGAGGTCGAGCCTTCGATATCCGTGAATAGAAAGGCGACGGTGCCGCTAGGCAACGGTCGCGTCGAAGCCGCGGAATCCGGTTGAAGCATGCGATGCGCCTCCCCGGCGCGTTTACGCTTACTTTAACACGATGCGCCAGGCCTGAATGGCCTGCCGCGCGCTTTCCGCCGTGGCGCCGCCCTCGGCATCCGAAAGGCACAGAAATCCGCGAAACTCGCGAAGCAACTCCGCCGTGGCGCCGAGGTCCGAGCGGCCCAGTTCGTGCCACACGAGGACGCACTTTCCGGCCAAGGCCTCCGGCTCGCTCGCGGCGTCCAAGGCTCCGAAGTCCGGACCGTAGCGCAGCCAGGCCGAATCGGCTTCTTTCGAAACGCGTTTCATGTCGGCGCTCGTCGCAGCATACGTATGCGGCGCATTCCGGACAGCGAGCGTAACGTTGAGCCGCTTCGCGAGCGAGGTGGCGGCCCCAAGCCGGCCCTGCATATCGGCCCAACTGACGGCCGTTTCCGGCGGAAGCGGCGCGCTCAGCAGCGGCGCCCCCAGCGCGAGCGCCATTTCGAGCGCCTGCTCCATGTGCTCGCGATCCGCATCGAAGAACCCGTCGTGACGCAATGCCGCCATCGTGAGTCCTGTATCGACCGCCATCTTCTTGACTTGGGCGAGGTAGTCCGTATCGGTGCGCGGAAAATGCCGCACGTCACAGACGATGCCGTCGGCTGACAGCTCGTGCGCGCAGAGATCGATCCATTCCAATTGCGTCAGCTCGCCGCTGCGCAAACGTTCGTCGAACGCGGTGCTCGAGCACGCCAGTTTCATGGCGGCACATCGTTCGACTGCTTAATGGAAGGCCCTGCGCTACAATGAAGATCGCTCTGGGAGCCGATCACGCCGGTTTCGAGATCAAAAACCGCATCGTGCAAATGCTGCGCGATCAGGGTCACGACGTGATCGACTACGGCACGTGCGACGAAACGCCGGTGGATTATCCGCAATTCGGTTACGTCGTCGGCGAAGCGGTCGCGTCGGGTCAAGCCGAACGCGGTATCGTCGTGTGCGGATCCAGCTTGGGCATCGCCATGGCGGCCAATAAAGTGCCCGGCGTGCGCTGCGCGGCGGTTTTCGAACCGCTGATGACCGAACTTGCGCGCCAGCACAACGACGCGAACGTGATCGCGCTCTCCGAACGGCTGACGGGATGGGAAATGCTCGAGCGCCTCATCCACGTCTTTCTCACGACGCCGACCCTCGGCGGACGGCATGCATACCGCGTCGAGCAACTCTTCGAGTACGGCGACGCGCAGCGCGAACGCACGCTCAAAGCGATCGAAAACGGACAAGTGACCGACGCGCAAACCCCGCCCGATATCGCGAAAGCCCCGGCGCAAAGCCTGTAAGGACGATAATGGACATCCTCACCCCGAGCCACATCGAAGCGCAAGATCCGGAAGTGTTCGCTGCGATCCAAAACGAGGATCGCCGCCAGCGCGAAAACTTGGAACTCATCGCATCGGAAAATTACGCGAGTAAAGCGGTCCGCGAAGCGATGGGCTGCATCATGACCAACAAGTACGCGGAAGGCTATCCCGGGAAACGCTACTACGGCGGATGTGAATACGTTGACGTGGCCGAGAATCTCGCCATCGATCGTCTGAAGAACCTCTTCAAAGCCGATCATGCGAACGTGCAAGCCCACGCGGGCGCGCAGGCCAACATGGCGGTGTTCATGGCGGTGCTGCAGCCCGGCGACTCGGTGCTCGGCATGTCGCTCGCGCACGGCGGGCATCTCACGCACGGCACCAAGGTAAGCTTCAGCGGTAAACTGTACAACGCGCTCGCGTACAGCGTGCGCAAAGACACCGAACTGATCGACTTCGACGAAGTGCGCAGCCTTGCGCGCGAGCACAAACCGAAGATGATCATCGCCGGCGCCAGTGCCTATCCGCGCACGATGGATTACGCGCCCTTCCGCGAGATCGCCGATGAAATCGGCGCCGTGTTCATGGTCGATATGGCGCACATCGCCGGTCTGGTCGCCACGGATCTGCATCCTTCACCCGTGCCGTTCGCCGATTTCGTCACGTCCACGACGCACAAAACGCTGCGCGGACCCCGCGGCGGCCTGGTTCTGTGCACGGAAAAATGGGCGGCACCGCTCGACAAATCGATTTTCCCCGGCATCCAAGGCGGCCCGTTCATGCACGCGATTGCCGCAAAAGCGGTCGCGTTCGGCGAGGCGCTCTCGCCCCAATTCAAGACGTATCAGGAGCAAGTGATTCGCAACGCAAAAGTGATGGCGGAAGAGTTCGTGCGCAACGGCCTTCGTTTGGTCGCGGGCGGAACGGACACGCATTTGATGCTCGTCGACGTCTCCGTGAAAGGCTTGACCGGCAAAGCGACGGAGCAGTATCTGGACGAGATCGGCATCACGGTCAACAAGAACGCGATTCCGTACGATCAACAGAAGCCGATGGTTGCAAGCGGCATCCGCATCGGCACGCCGGCGATTACGACGCGCGGATTCGGCGAAGACGAATGCCGCGAAGTCGCACGCATTATCTGCGACGGCCTCGCGGACATCGAGGCCCGGGCGAAGATCGCGAGCTTAAAAGCGCGCGTGCACGAACTGACGGCCCAGTACGACGTTCCGTAATTGGGATATACCTCGCTCTTCGAGCTCTTCAAGATCGGTCTTGGGCCATCCAGTTCGCACACGGTCGGCCCCATGCGCGCCGCGGCGATGTTCGCCGCGGAAGCCGCATCGTTGCACTGCATTCATCGCGCTGCGCGCGTTGAGGTAGCGCTCTACGGTTCGCTCGCCCTGACCGGCAAGGGACACGCTACGGATTGCGCGGTGCTGCTGGGTTTGGAAGGCTGGCTTCCGGACGGTATCGATCCGGCATTCGCGCAAACGCGCGTCGAGCAAATCCGTGCGGCGCAGCGGTTGCGTTTGGGCAATGCGCGCGAAATCGCGTTCGACGAAGCGCGCGATCTGCAGTGGCATTTCAAAGAAGTGCTTCCGCGGCATCCCAACGGCATGCGCATAGCGGCGTTCTCCGCCGAAGGCGAAGCGTTGCTGGAGCGCACGTACTATTCGGTGGGCGGCGGATTCGTAGAGACGGAAGGCGCGCGGGACGCCGCGCAAGACACGCAGCGCGGCCTGCCGCATGCGTTCGCTTCCGCCGAAGATCTGCTCGGGATCGCAGCGCGCGAGAAGAAAACCGTTTGGGAGATCGTTCGCGCTAACGAGCTGGCCTTGCGTGACGGCGATGAAGTCAACGCGTATCTGGATCGCATCTGGGACGTCATGCAGAAGTGCGCGCAGCGCGGTCTGCGCACCGAGGGCATCCTGCCCGGCGGTCTAAACGTGCGCCGCCGCGCGCCGCGCCTTTACGCGCGGTATCTCGAAAAATCCAACAGCGGCGGGAGCATGGAAGCGATGGATTACGTCAACGTCGTCGCTATGGCGGTGAATGAAGAAAACGCCGCGGGCGGCCGCGTCGTCACAGCGCCGACCAATGGCGCGGCGGGCGTCATTCCGGCGGTGCTCCATCATTACATGCGCGCCTGCCACGGCACGCGTTCGGGCGTATGGCGCTTTCTTCTAACCGCTGCCGCAATCGGATCGCTCTACAAAAACAACGCGTCGATCTCCGGCGCGGAAGTGGGCTGCCAAGGTGAAGTCGGCGTCGCATGTTCGATGGCGGCGGCCGGATTGGTGGCTGCGATGAACGGATCCGCCGCAGAAGTGGAACATGCTGCGGAGATCGGCATGGAGCACAGCCTAGGCATGACGTGCGATCCGATCGGCGGATTGGTGCAGATTCCGTGCATCGAACGAAACGCCGTCGGCGCCGTTCGCGCTATCCAAGCTGCGCGCATGGCGATGGAGCACGAAGGCGATCACCGCATCAGTTTGGATCGCGTGATCGAAGTCATGTACCGCACCGGCATGGACATGCAGCACGCGTACAAAGAAACCTCGCTCGGCGGCCTTGCCGTCGTCGAATGCTAAGGAGAGATGTATGAGCGACCAGCGGCTCCTAGTCGTCGAACATCCGGCGGTTGCGGATCGCCTTGCGCGGCTGCGAAATCGAGACACGCCGACGCCGGTGTTCCGCAAACTGCTCGAAGAGACGGGCGCGTTTCTCGCCTATGAAGCGACGCGCGGGCTGCCCATGCGGGACGAGCGCGTGACCACGCCGATCGAACCGATGGTGGCGCGGCGCATCGCCTCGCGCCCGGTCGTTGCGCCCATCTTGCGCGCCGGACTCGGACTGCTGCCCGGATTCCTGGACGTGATCGATGACGCCGTCGTCGCGCATCTTGGGTTCTATCGCGATCCGAAAACTTTACAACCGGTGCCGTACTACGCGAACGTGCCCGCCGATCTCTCCGAACGCCACGTGTTCGTGCTCGACCCGATGCTCGCAACCGGCAACTCCGGCGCGGCCGCGCTCGACGCGCTCGCCTCGCGCGGCGCGAAGGCGATGACGTTCGTGAGCCTCATCGCGGCGCCCGAAGGCATCCGCACGATCCACGCCGCGCATCCGGAGGTGCGCATCGTCACGGGCGGCCTGGACGAACGTCTGAACGACCACGGCTACATCGTGCCGGGCCTGGGCGACGCCGGAGATCGCATGTTCGGCAGCACCAGCTCCGTGCCGGTTGCAGTACGCCCTCGCGCCTAGCGCGAACTCATGATCCTTATGCGCCCTGGGTGGGATGAATATTTCATGGATATCGCGCGTACCGTAGCGACACGCGCTACGTGCCCGCGTGCGTCGGTCGGCGCCGTGCTCGTGCGCGAGCATCGCATTCTGACGACCGGCTATAATGGTTCGCCGCGCGGCGTCGCGCATTGCACCGAGGTCGGTTGCACGCTTTTGAACGATCACTGCATGCGCGCAACGCATGCTGAAGCGAACGCCGTCGTTCAAGGCGCGCTGCACGGCGTAAATCTTAGCGGATCCACCGCATACTGCACGCATCAGCCATGCGTGAATTGCTCCAAGCTGCTCATCAGCGCGGGCGTGCAGAAGATCGTGTACGATACCGCCTATCCCGATCCGATCGCGCAAGAACTCTTGGCGGAAGCCGGTGTGGCCGTCGTTCCCTTCGCCGCCATGGAGGGCGCACGTCCATTATGATACCGATGTATCTGTATTTGGCCTTGGCGGCGCTGGTCATTGCCGGCGTAACCGCATCGCTCATCACGCCGTTCGTCGTGCGTTTGGCGCATCACGTCGGCATGGTGGACCAAGTGGGCGAGCGGCGCATGCACGATGTTCCGAAGCCGCGCATCGGCGGCATCGCGGTCTTCACCGGATTTGCGTTCGCGCTCTTCGTGGTGATCGGCATCGCGCTCTCGCACGCGCAACTGCTCTTTCCGGTGAGCGCGCATGCCGCCGGGCAGGTCGCCGCGCTCAAAGCGCAGGTCGACGCATTCGGCGATCAATTGGATGCAACGCACAATCTGATCGGCTTGCTCTTCGGCAGCATGCTGATTCTGGGTGTCGGGCTGTGGGACGACGTCATGGGGATGCGCCCGCGGTTTAAATTCGCCGCGCAAATCGTCGTCGCGATCATCTCGATGATTTACGGCTTTCACATCGAGTACATCCATCAGCCGTTCTCGCACGATCCCAACGCGTTCATCTACTTTCCGTGGTGGGTGACGTATCCGCTCACGCTGCTGTGGTACGTCGGCATGATGAACGCGATCAACTTCATCGACGGCCTCGACGGGTTGCTCTCCGGCTTTACCGCGATCGCCTCGATCTTTTTGTGCGCGATCGCGCTGACCAAAGGCGACCCGGTCGTCGCGCTCGTGGTCGTCGCGCTCGCCGGCGCAACGCTCGGATTTCTGCCGTACAACTTCAATCCCGCGCGTATCATCTTAGGCGATACCGGCTCGCTGTTCATCGGTTACGTTTTTGCGACGGTCTCGATCATCGGGACGAGTAAAACCGCCATCGCCGTCGGACTTATCGCGCCGCTCGTCGTGCTGGCGTTGCCGATTCTCGATACGGCGGCCGCAATCTACCGCCGGGCCCGCGCGGGCAAGAAGATTACCGAGGCCGACCGCGGCCACTTCCACCATCAACTGATCTTCCGCTACGGTCTGAACGTGCGGCAAGCCGTGCTGCTGATTTATGCGATCTGCATCGTCCTCGGCGCCGTCGCGTTCTTTCTTTCCGGCGGCTTCCACCCGTTGCTGAAGACCGCCATTATATGAGCCAGAAGCTGCGCGTGATGTCGGTGTTCGGCACGCGGCCCGACACCATCAAGATGGCGCCCGTCGTCCACAAGCTGCAAGCGCACCCGCAGATCGAAAGCATCGTCTGCGTGACGGCGCAGCACCGCCAGATGCTTGACGATCTGCTCGAGCTCTTCGAAATCCGGCCGCAGTTCGATCTGGACATCATGACGCCCGACCAGACGCTCACCGACATCACCACGCGTGTGATCACGGGCATGGAAGGCGTACTGAAATCGGTGCATCCGGACGTCGTGCTCGTTCACGGCGACACGACGACGAGCACCGCTGCCGCGCTTGCCGCGTTCTATCAGCAAATTCCGGTCGGACACGTTGAAGCGGGATTGCGCACGAGCGATCCGTGGCTGCCGTTTCCCGAAGAGATGAACCGCCGCTTGACCGGCACGATCGCGTCGTACCATTTTGCGCCGACGGCGCTCGCGCGCGAGAATCTGCTGCGCGAAGGTGTGGCCGATGAAAACATCATCATCGCCGGCAACACCGTCATCGACGCGTTTCTGCAAACTGCGCACCGCAGCGATCTTCCGGTTCCGCACGGCTGGCAGCAATTCGATCCGGCGCGCCCCGTAATCGTCGTCACCGCGCATCGCCGTGAGAATCACGAACATATGCGCGAGATGTGCGAAGCGATGCGCGAGATCGTGCATCTGCCGGAGCGTCCGCAGATTCTGTGGCCGGTGCATCCCTCGCCGCGCGTGCGCCCCGTTGCCTATGCGGTGCTCGGCAACGAACCCGGCGTCGTGCTCGACGATCCGCTCGATTATGCCGAGATGGTCGCCGCCGTGCGCGGCAGCATGTTCGTGCTCACCGACAGCGGCGGCATTCAGGAAGAGGCGCCGTGTCTGGGCAAACCGGTGCTCGTAATGCGCGATGAAACCGAGCGTCCCGAAGGGGTGCAGGCCGGCACGCTGCAGCTCGTGGGCCACGACCGCGCGAAAATCGTCGCTGCGGCAAAGCGCTTGCTGACCGATCGGATGCACTACGAGCGCATGGCGCGCGCCGTGAACCCATACGGAGACGGCCAAGCATCCGAGCGCATCGTCGCCTGGCTGCTCGCGCGGCTTCGCGGTGAGGCGTACCCGACGCCGTTTGCGCCCGAGCCCGCTGCTTGAAGACTGTCCTCGCGCTCGCGGGAGCGGGCGGGACCTTCGCGGGCACCGTGATCGCCGGGCTCGCCCTGGGCTTGTTCATCGACGCGCATTTCCACACGACGTACTGGATGGCGGCGCTGCTCTTTGCGGGCCTGTTCATCGGCGGTTACGCCGCCTACCGCCTCATCGCTTCGGCACTTTAGGCGATCGATGGGTTGGGACGACGAGGAGGAAAGCCCCTCCACCCGCCGTACTTACAGCCCCGCCGAAGCGGCGGCCGACCTCGCGTTTTACAAGGATTTAAAGCGCGCAGCGGGGCTCGGAACGTTGCTCGTCGTTGTCCTTCCGGCTCTCCCCCTAGCTGCGTGGTTTCCGTGGTACGCCCTCGCACTGGTCATCGGCGGAGCCGCCGGTATGACAAATACGCTGCTCTCGATGCACGGGAACGAACGGCTTCTCGAGCGCCGCAACGTCGCGGCGTTCGTCATAAGTAGTTTCGTGCGAATCGGGCTCTTCGGTATAGTGCCGGTGGTGCTGGCGCTCCGGGTTCCTTCTTTGTGGACGCTGGGGTGCTACTTCGCCGGATTTTTTACACCGCTCGCGCTTTCCGCGGTTCGACTGCGGGCACGCGATAATCGGGGCTAGGTAGTGCAAGAGAAGATCGGGGAGCATTTAACGTGGCATGTGCCGGTTCTCGGCACGGTGCACTCGGATACGATTGTGACGACATGGATCGTCATGATCGTTGCGCTCGTTTTCTTTGCGTGGATCGGCGCGAGCTACCGCTCCGCCCGGGTGACCAAGCGTCAAACGGTCATCGAGGGCGTCATCAATTATATTGCCGACCTGGCAACCGGCGTGCTCGGCGAAAAGGGCGAGCCGTTCGTCCCGTTCTTCATCGCGCTGTTTCTTTTCATTTTCTTGCTGAATCAGTTCGGCTTCTTGCCGCTCAAGGTGCTGGGCTTGCCGTTCGGCGGCTCGCCGACCGCCGATTTGAACACCACCGCGGCGTACGCGATCATGGTGTTCGTGCTGATTCAGGTCGTTGGCATCCGCAAGTTCGGCATCGGGTTTTACAAGCACCTCGCGAAGCCCATGTGGCCGCTCACGCCGATCAACGTTTTGGAAGAACTCGCGCGCCCGGCGACGCTGGCGGCGCGTCTGTTCTTCAACATTTTCGTGGGCGAACTGCTGTTCATCATCATCGCTTCGATCGTGACCGCCAAGGTGATGATCGGGCCGGTGAACCTTTCGCTCGCGGTCACCATCGTGCCGTTCTTCATTCAGTTCTTCAACTTTTTCGTCGGCACCGTGCAAGCGTTTCTCTTTACCCTGCTCGCGATCGTCTACTTGTCGTTGGCGGTCTCGGAAGAGCATTGATTACCATTCGATCCCAATGGGGGACCCCGGCGGCTTTGCCGGCGGGGGGCGTGCAGCGCAAAGCGCGGAACGCCTGTTAAACAGAAAGGCACAACCTTGAATCCAGCAGCACTCATCGCAGCGTTCACCGTGTTGTCGTTCGGCGTCATTATCGCCGGCGTTGCGTTCGGCTCGGCCATCGGCGACGGCAACGTTGCGTCCAAGGCTGTCGAAGCCATCGCGCGTCAGCCCGAAGCGCGCCCGAACATCCTGACGTTCATGTTCCTCGGCGTGGGCGTCCTGGAAGCGTTCCCGATTATCGCTCTCGGTCTCGCGTTCTACCTGCTGCTCGTCGTCGCGAAGGTCCCGACGATCATCGCAACGTTCGTCAAGTAACGGCTGAAACCGGAGCGCCATGTTTCTTCAGATCGACGGGACGTTCGTCGTACAGCTGATCAACTTCGCGATCTTCTTCGCGATTTTGAACGTTGTCTTCATGCGCCCCGTCAGCAAAGCGATTATCGCCCGCCGCGACTACATCAATAGCGTGACGAGCGATTACGATCGCTATCAAGCCGAACGGAACGCTTTGTGCGCGGAAGCCGAAAGCATCCGCGCGGCCGCGCGCCGCGAAGCGGAGCAGGCGCTCTCGAAGACCCGCGCGGAGGCCTCGAACGAAGCGGCCGCCCTCGCCGCGCAATACGCGCAGCAGGCGGCGCAAAAAGTGGAAGAGGCGCACCGCACGGTGGAAGGCGAGTTGCAAACCGCGCGCGCCAATGAAGCGCAAACGGCAGCCGAACTGGCGGACCTGATGGTGGACCGCACGCTCGCGGGGAGCGCGAAGTGAACTACGAACTGGTCGCAGAGTATAGCCAAATCGCGTCGGCGGTTCTCTTCGTCGCCGTGATGATCTGGATCTGGATGAAGTTCATTCAGCCGGCCATCGTGACGGCGCAGCAGAACCAGAACGCGAAACTGGCCGAAGCCGAACGCCATCGCGACGAAGCCAAAGCCGCTTTGGATTCGGTGCAGGGCGAACGCGAAGCGGCTCAGCGCGACGCGGAGGCGATCCGTCAGCGCGTGGCGATGCAGGCGCAGCTCGAACGCGACGCGGCGATCCGCGAGGCCAAAGAAGCCGGCGAACGCGCGTTGCGCAACGCCGACGGGGAACTCGGCCGCAGCCGCGCCGCAGCCCGCGAGCAATTGCGTACCGATCTGCTGGACCGCGCTCTCGATTTGGCGCGCACGCGCGCCGCAGCCCGCGTCGACGACCGCGTTAACGCCGAACTCGTGGAATCATTCGTCGGCCATATCCGTAACGGTGGAGCGCAGTAATGGCTAACGAAATCGCGGCCCGCCGCTATGCCGCGGCCGTGTTCCAACTTGCGTCCGATGCGAGCGCCGTCGGGGCAATCGGCAAAGATCTGCACACACTTTCGGACGCTATCTATGATGACGAGGCGACCGAACGGTTTTTCCTCTCTCCGGTGATTCAGCGCAGCGAAAAAGAGCGCGTGCTTGCCGCCGCGTTTGCGGGTAAGGCGCACGACGTGGCGCTGCACACGGTTCTGCTGCTGGTGCGCAAACGGCGCGAAGCGCTGCTCGCGGAGATCGTGCGGCAATACGATGCGCTGGAGATGCAGGCGCGCGGCGCGGAGCCGCTGACGATCACCTCGGCCAAGGAACTCTCCGGCGACGCGCTGCGCACGCTGGTCGGCCGTTTGGAGACCGTGTACGGCAAACGATTCGACGTGACGCAACGCGTGGATCCCGCGCTCATCGGCGGCGTGCGCATCATGATGGGCGACCGCCGCATCGACGGCTCCGTCGAGGGCCGTTTGGAAGAACTTTCGCGAACGCTGTTCGCTCAGAACTAACGCTAAGGACAAGACATGATTAACGCAGACGAAATCGCCGGCATACTCAAACAACAGATCGCGACTTTCCAGACCGGCATCCAAGAGGATCAAGTCGGAACCGTTATCGAGGTCGGTGCGAACTTGGCCCGCGTGTACGGCCTGCAGGGCGTGCGCGCGTCGGAACTTGTCGAATTTCCGAACGGCATGCAAGGCGTCGCGCTGAACCTCGAAGAGGATAACGTCGGCGTCGTGATCATGGGCTCCGACAAAGACATCAAAGAAGGCGACAAAGTGCGCCGCACGGGCCGCATCGCCTCGGTTCCGGTTGGCGAAGCGCTGCTCGGCCGCGTCGTGGATCCGCTCGGCAATCCGGTGGACGGCAAAGGCGCGATTCAAACGCGCAAATACCGCACCATCGAAAACGTCGCGCCGTCCGTCGTGGAACGCCAGCCGGTCAAACAGCCGCTCTTCACCGGAATCCGCGCGATCGACGCGTTGATTCCGATCGGCACAGGCCAGCGCGAGCTGATCATCGGCGACCGCAGCACCGGTAAGACGGCAATCGCGATCGACACGATCATCAATCAAAAAGGCAAGAACGTCTTCTGCGTGTACGTCGCCATCGGCCAGAAGAACTCGACCGTCGCCGCGCTCGCGCAGATCCTCGAGCAAAAAGGCGCGATGGAATACACGACGATCGTCGCGTCGAGCCCGTCGGACGCCGCAGCGCTCCGGTGGATCGCCCCGTTCGCCGGTGCGGCCATCGGCGAGGAAATGATGTACTCGGGCAAAGACGTTCTCATTATTTTCGACGATCTCACCAAGCACGCGCAGTCGTACCGCGAAATGGCGCTGCTGCTCCGCCGTCCGCCGGGCCGCGAAGCCTATCCGGGCGACGTCTTCTTCTTGCACTCGCGTTTGCTGGAGCGCGCCGCGAAGCTCTCCGACGAACTGGGCGGCGGATCGATGACGGCGCTTCCGATCATCGAAACGCAGGCGGGCGACTTCTCGGCGTACATTCCGACGAACGTGATCTCGATCACCGACGGCCAGATCTATCTCACGCCGCAGCTGTTCTTCCAAGGCATCCGTCCCGCAGTCGACGTCGGCCTCTCGGTCTCGCGCGTCGGCGGTTCGGCGCAAACCAAGGCAATGAAGGGCGTCGCCGGCCAGCTCAAACTGGAACTCGCGCAGTACCGCGATCTCGCGGCGTTCGCGAAGCTCGCGAGCGATCTGGACAAAGCGACGCAGAACCAGCTCATGCGCGGTGAAAAACTCACCGAGCTGCTCAAACAGCCCCAGTACCAGCCGATGGCCAACGAAGACCAGACCGCGATCATCTACGGCGCGACCAAAGGCTTCGTGAATGACATTCCGACGGCGCGTCTGCAAAACTGGGCGCGCGGATTCGTAACGTTCCTGCACGAGAAACACGCGGCGGTGCCGCAAGCCATCGCGCAGAGCGGCCAGCTCTCGGACGACACGAAGAAGCAGCTCGAAACGGCTCTCACGGAGTTCAACAAGAGCTTCTAATGCCGAGCGTACGCGACTTACGCGACCGCATCCGGTCGCTGAAGAACACGCAGCAGATCACCAAGGCGATGAAGCAAGTCGCCGCGGCGAAGATCCGCCGTGCCGAGATGGCGCAGAAGCAGGCGCGTCCGTACGCGGATACGCTGAGCGACATGCTGCGCGATCTGATGGCGAGTGCGGGGTCGGTCGATCATCCGTTCATGAAGGCGGGGCGCGCGGGCGCGCCGTCGGGCGTGATTCTGATGACGGCCGATAAGGGTCTGGCAGGCGCGTTCAACTCGAATGTCATTCGTGCCGGGGAAATCTACCGCCGCGATCACGCCGATGCGGTGTTCTATAGCGTCGGCGTTAAGGCGCGCAACGCCGTCCGGCGTTTCGGCCAAGGCGATCATCCGGCGTGGGTGCTCAACGCACCCTCGAAGATTACGGCCGCGCGCGAAGTCGCGCACCGCGTCACCGACGACTTCGTCTCCGGCAAGATCGGCGACATCACGCTGATCTCCTCGAAGTTCGTCTCGATGATGTCGCAGCGTCCGGAGACGCGGCGGCTGGTGCCGGTGACGGCGGCGGATATGGCGTCGAAACCGGCCGAAACCGGCGCGCCGCGCGGAGCGGTCGAGTTTGCCCCTTCGGCCGAGGCCGTGCTCTCGCGTCTGCTCCCCAAATATCTCGAGTTCACGATCTTCTCGGCGATGCTGGAAACCGACGCCGCGTTCTACGCCGCGCAGCTGCTCGCGATGAACAACGCGACCGACAACGCCGGCAAACTGATCGACGAACTGACGATTCAGATGAACAACGCGCGCCAGGCCGCGATTACCAAAGAACTGCTCGAAATCGTCGGGGGCGCGGAAGCGCTCAGCGGCGCCTAAATTAAGCCCACGCGTAAAGGATAAGAACAAAGATGGCTGCCACCGGTAAAGTTGTCCAAGTGCTCGGAAACGTCGTCGACGTCGAGTTCTCGGCAGAGACGCTGCCGAAGATTAACGACGCGCTCACCGTTCGCGTCAACGAAGAGCACGCGTCGGCGGGATCGAACGGCGCCGCTTCGGCGCAGACGGGAGTCGAGCTCGGCGGCACGGCGATGCAGACGCGCGACCTCGTGCTCGAAGTGCAAGACGAACTGGGCAACAACCAAGTGCGCTGCCTTGCGATGGGATCGACGGACGGTCTGCAGCGCGGCGCGCCGGTGAGCGCGACCGGCGGGCCGATCGCGGTTCCGGTCGGCGAAGGCACGCTGGGGCGCATCTTCAACGTTCTGGGCAAAGCGATCGATTCGAACGAGCCGGTGAAAGCCGCCGCGATGTGGCCGATTCACCGCCCCGCACCGGACTTTAAATCGCAGGACCCGACGCCGAAAATTTTCGAGACCGGCATCAAAGTCATCGACTTGATGGCGCCGTACACGCGCGGCGGTAAGGTCGGTCTGTTCGGCGGCGCCGGCGTCGGCAAAACCGTTCTGATTCAAGAACTCATCCGCAACATCGCCTACGTGCACAAAGGCTTCTCGGTTTTCACCGGCGTCGGCGAGCGCACGCGCGAAGGCAATGACTTGTGGATCGAGATGAAAGATTCCGGCGTATTAAAGCAGACGACACTGGTCTTCGGTCAGATGGACGAGCCGCCGGGCGTGCGTTTCCGGGTTGCGCAGACCGGCGTCACGATGGCCGAATACTTCCGCGACGAGATGGGCGCGGACGTGCTGCTGTTTATGGACAACATCTTCCGCTATCTGCAAGCCGGCTCTGAAGTCTCGGCGCTGATGGGGCGCATGC
>JAICWY010000089.1 GCA_025934645.1 Vulcanimicrobiia bacterium | reverse complement strand
TCCGCGGCGCGACAGCGCTCCTGGACTCGCATTTCGAGTCGCTCACGGCCGAGCGGCGCAGCGAACTACTCGGCGTGCTGAGTTCTTCCACGGCGCGCCGGTCGGCGATTTTTGAAGATTTTCTCTTGCTCTCGCGCATGGACGCCGGGAAACTTACGCTCCGCATCGAGGCGGTCGACCCGGTGCTCGTCGTGGAAGAATCGGTTGCGCGAATGCAGAGCCAGCATCCCGAGCGCGAATTTCGCACGGTCTATCTGGCGCCTCTTCCGCCGGTGCGCGCCGATGAGGGCCGCGTCGTGCAAGTGCTCACCAACATGCTCTCCAATGCGGCAAAGTACTCGCGCGAAGGTTCCGTGATCGCGGTCGAGATCAAACCGCAGGGCGATTGCGTGACGTTCATCGTGAAAAACGAGGGTCGCGGGGTGCCCGAGAAAGACCGGGAAAAGATCTTTACGCGCTTTGGCCGGGTCTCGGGCGATCAAAGCGAGTCCTCGGTCGGTCTCGGCCTTTATATCTCGGCTCAGCTGGTCGCCCTGATGGGCGGCACCATCGGCTACGAAAGCGAGCCGGACAAGGTAACGAGCTTCTGGTTCTCCCTGCCGAAAGAGTCCGAGTAAGTAAGTAGCCCTTAGGGGGCATTCTATGGTAAGACTCCTCAGTGAAGACCCGTCCCGATATCCGTAACGTCGCCATCATCGCCCACGTCGACCACGGCAAGACCACGCTGGTGGACGCCATGCTCAAACAGAGCGGCATCTTCCGCGAGGGGCAGCACGTGGAGACGCGCGTGATGGACTCCAACCCGCTCGAGCGCGAGCGCGGCATCACCATCCTTGCGAAGAACACCGCGATCCGCCACGGCGACGTAAAGTTCAACATCGTCGATACGCCGGGCCACGCCGATTTCGGCGGTGAGGTGGAACGCGTGCTGCAGATGGTGCAAGGCGTGCTGCTGCTCGTGGACGCCGCGGAGGGCGTCATGCCGCAGACGCGTTTCGTGCTGCGCAAAGCGCTCGAACTGGATCTGAAGGCGATCGTGGTCGTGAACAAGATCGATCGCAAAGACGCGCGCGCCACCGAAGTCGTGAACGAAGTCTTCGATCTCTTCATCGAATTGGGCGCGAATGACGAGCAAGCCGATTTCCCGGTGCTCTTCACGAACGGCAAACTCGGCATCGCCAAACGTAAACTCGAAGATGAAAGCACCGACCTCGAACCGCTCTTCAAAGTGATCTGCGATCACGTGCCGGAAGCGCCGGCCGAAGAAGGCGGCTTCCAAATGCTCATCTCGGCGATCGATCACAACAAGTACGTCGGACGCATCGGCATCGGCCGCGTCTTTCGCGGCAGCTCGCGCGTAAACGCGCCAATCGCCAAAGTCTCGCGCGACGGCAGCATTGAAAACGGCCTGCGTTTAACGAAGCTTTTGACGTTCCAGGGTCTGGAGCGCGTGGAGGTGCAGGAAGCCTCCGCGGGCGACATTATCTGCGTTTCCGGTATCGAAGGATTGAACATCGGCGATACGATCGCGGATATTTCCGCGCCCGAAGGCGTGCATGCCGTTGCGGTGGACGAGCCGACGGTATCGATGTTTTTCAGCGTAAACAACTCGCCGTTCGCGGGCAAGGAAGGCAAGTACCTTACCTCTCGCCAGATCCGCGGAAGGTTGATGGCGGAGCTCGAGTCCAACGTTGCACTGCGCGTTGCCGATACCGAGTCGGCCGATACGTTCGAAGTCCGCGGCCGTGGTGAGTTGCATCTCTCGATCCTGATCGAAACGATGCGCCGCGAGGGCTACGAGCTGCAGGTTTCCAAACCGCAAGTCATCATCACCGAACGCGACGGCAAAAAATGGGAACCGGTCGAGTACGTCGTCGTCGACGTGCCTTCCGAATACGAAGGTCCGGTGATCGAAGCGCTCGGCAAACGCAAAGCGATCATGTCGAACATGATCAACGTCGGCGAATCGCGCCGCTTGGAATACACCATGCCCACGCGCGCGATCTTCGGTTTGCGCGGCGAACTGCTCACGCTCACGCGCGGTACCGCCGTGATGTCGCACACCTACTACGATCACCAGGAGTGGCAGGGCGAACTCCCGGGCCGCAACGTTGGGGCGCTGGTCGCCAGCGACACCGGACGCGTGACGGGCTACGCCCTCATGGGTCTGGACCAGCGCGGGCGCTTCTTCGTGGACCCCGGCGTGGACGTGTACGAAGGCATGGTCGTCGGCCGCGCCAACGACGACAAGGATATCGCCCTCAACGTCGTGCGTGAGAAGAAACTCACGAACATGCGCGCCTCGGGGTCCGACGAGAACGTGAAGTTGCCGCCGGCAGAGGAGCTCTCCCTGGAACGTGCCATCGAGTTCATCGAGGATGACGAGCTGGTGGAGATCACCCCGAAATCCATCCGGGTCCGCAAACGGTTCCTCAACGAGACCGAGCGGCTGCGCCAGCGCAAGCGCGAGCTCAGCAAAGCATAGGTCGAAAGACTCAATCTGCGACAAAAGGCCTGCCGGTGTTCGCCAGCAGGCCTTCTTTATTGGTATAGTCGGCAGAGGTGCATGCGAGCTAACGATAGTCAATTGCGAGGCGAGGGGGTCTCTGCCCCGAAGCCCGCATCGCTCCTCACACGGGATGGCCTTCAGAGCCGCCTCGGTTCCGCATTGTCCAAACGCCTCACGGTCGTCTGCGCCCCGGCCGGCTTCGGCAAGAGCCTGGCGATCCGCCGGGCCATGGAAGAGCGGGACGAGGCTGCCGTCTCCTACCACCTAGGGCCCGCCGATGCCTCCGCCGCCGCTCTCGCGCGCGGCCTCGCGCACGCGTTCTCCGACCTCGCGCCGGGCCTGCGTCCGTCGTACGCGACGGCCGTCGAGTATGCGCTGCAGTCGAGCGATCCGCACAAAAAGCTTGCGCTCTGGTTTCAGCGCCATTTGCAGGACGTGCGCGCCACGGTGCTCCTTGAAGATGTGCACCACGCCGCCGGAGATCCGAACGCGTGCCGGTTTCTGGAATCGCTCATCGAGTACGTTCCGCAAGTGCACTGGGGCCTGACTACGCGCACGGCATTGGAACTGCCGCTGAACCGCTGGGTGGGCGAGGGCATCGCGTCGGCGCCCATTTCAACGGAAGATCTGCGCCTGACGAAGATCGAAGCGCACGAACTCGCGCGGCGCTCGCAGTTTCCCGCGCACCTGGTGGAAACGCTCTTCGACGACACGCTGGGCTGGCCGCTGGCATTTCACATCGGCACGAATCTGCCCGACTGCGTGCAAGAACTTTCGCGCGCCCGCGTTCGCACGCCGCAAGACGCGTACGCGTTCCTGTCGCGCAACTTGTTCGAGCGGTACGACGAACCGCTGCGCGAGGTTTTGCTCGAGACATCCGTGTTCTCGCAGATCGACGCGGAACTCATCGCGGCCGGCCCGTGGGCGGATAGCTGGGAGCGGCTCGCAGAGCTGGCGCGCGGTGCGCTCCTGTTCTCCATTCTGCGCGAAGACACGCTGCGATATCACGATCTCTTTCAAACGTTCTTGCAGAACGAGCTGCGCGCGAGCGGCCGTTGGGAATCTTCGTTAAAAGCCGGCGCCGATATGCTGGAACGCTGCGCGCGCATTCCGGAAGCGTTGCGCCTGTACGTGCAAGCCGGCGCGCCCGCCGAAGCGCTCGCACTCTGCGAGAAGCACGGCTTTGAACTGATGGATCGCGGGCGCCGCGATGATGTCGCCGCCGCGCTCGCGTCGATCGACGAAGCGCGCCAAAGCGAAAGCCCCGTCGTGCTGGCGCTGCGCGGATTGAACGAATCGCAGCTCGGACGGAACGATACTGCTGAAGCGTGGTTTCTGCACGGTATTCAAAAAGCGAATTCGGAACACGTGCGTGCCGAAATCGCGTATCGCTATGCGCTGGATCTGATCCGGCACGGCCGTATGGACGCAATCGACCTGCTCGAACCGCTGAGCGGACTGAAGGAAGAACCCGCTTCGCTGCGCGCGCTCATTCAGTCCACGCTCGCCACCGCGTACGTGCTTGCCGGTCGATTCGATGACGCTCGCGAGGCGATAGGGCGCGCGCTCGCGCTCGCGCGCGAAGACGATTCCGACACGCTGCAAGCAAAAATTCATCATCAAGCCGCTTGGGTAGCGCTTTTCACCGGAGAGATCGAGCCGGCCAAAGCGCACGCAGGCATGGCTGTGGATTATGCGCTGCAGTGCGGAATGTACGACAGCGCGGCGCGCGCGTACAGCGTGTTCTACAACATCCTTTACGACGTCCAAGACGATCCGGAAGGCGCGATGCGCGTGCTGGACTCGGTTTTGGATTGCGGGCTAAAGGCCGGCAGTCCGCAGCTGCGCCTCTTCGCGCTGCTGGGTATGCTGGATATTGCCGCCGAGTTGGGCGATCACGATCAGGTCGAGCGCATCACTGAAACGCTCGCAGCGCATGAAGTTGACTTCGCCGACGCGGCTACCAGCGAAACGCTGCTGCCGGCGCAAGCGCTCGCGACGGCCGCGCGCGGGGATTTCGCCGAAGCCTATCGCGTCCTGGTGCCTTCCGCCGCCCGGCAAATCACGCCGGATCGCAAAGCGCTGCGCTACTCGGAGATCGCGCTCTACGCCGCAGCCGCGCGCATGCGCGCACAAGCTGAAAACGCACTCACCGAGGTGCTGCCGGCGTTGGATGCGCTCGAACCGGCGGCCCGCCGTACAGTCCGCACGCGCTTGAACTGCGCCCTCGCGCTGCGCCTCCTCGGCGATGCCGAACGCGCCCAAGAACTGCTGGAACAAACCGCGATCAACGACGGGGACCGCCTCAAGGCATTCAGCAACGCCGTACGCGCGATCGTGGCGCGTTGGGACGGCGCGCAGAATTTCAACGATGTAGCCGGCGCGCTGCAGCAATTGCACGAGCGGCATTTCGGCGGCATTGCGGGCGCTTTGGCCGCGCTGCCGAACGCGGCAGCGCCTTCTTCACATGCGTCATTGGGGGTGCGATGAACGAAGCCATTGCGCGGCGCCTGGAACAGGACCGCGAAGAGATTCTCCAAGCCGCGCTCTTCCGCTCGCTGCCGCCCGAGCGGCGCAGCTTGCGCGCGGACGTTACGGCGAACCACACGCTCGAGTCGCTCATGCGCTGGGCGGGCGGCAGCGACGAATCCGTCGTCTTCACCCGTCTGCAAGAATCGATCGAATCGAAATGGGCCGACGCCGAGCTGCTGCACGTACACCCTTCGACGGTAAGCGCGGCTCTCGACGTGCTCGCGGCGCGTCACCCGCTCACGCCTGCGGAACGCGAGAGTTTTACCACGCTGCAGCGCAAGATCGACGTGTACGTGGGCGCCTACCGGGCCAGCCGGCGCGCCAAGGAACTGCACGCGGTCGACGCGGTCGACGCCAAAATCGAAGACCTGCTCTTCTCACTGGCATCGGCCGACACGCTGACTGCCGAGCATTCGAGGTCTGTCGCCATGTGGTGCTCGCGCATCGCCAAGCGCCTCTCGCTCACGCGCGAAGAGACGACCTTCGCCACGCGGGGCGGCCTGCTGCACGACATCGGTAAAATAAAAACGCCCGTCGACATCTTGATGGCGCCGCGCGCCCTCACCGATGAAGAGTGGACGATTATGAAAATGCACTCCCTGGAAGGGGCGCAGATCGTTGAGACGGTTCCCGAATTGCGGCGCTTCGTTTCGCCGATCCGGTCGCACCACGAGCGGTACGACGGCAGAGGCTATCCCGACGGCTTAAGCGATATTGGGATTCCGCTGCACGCGCGGATCGTAGCCGTGGCCGACGCGTTCAACGCAATGATCGCGCGCCGGCCGTATAGGGCGCCGTTATCTCCCGCGGCCGCTATCGAAGAACTCAAGCGGCACAGCGGAACTCAATTCGATCGAGTTATCGTGGAGGCGATGATCGATGTCGTCCTCCAGTAGAACGTTCTTAGCCGGGAAGCGCGTGCGCGCAGTCTTCCGAGATGCCGGGCAGCGCATGGGCGCAGTCTTCGATGGACGGCGCAACGGCGCGAATGACGGCAATCTTATCGAACATAATCGTTCTGTAGGAAATCATTAGGCGTCCCCTATGCGGCAAAAGTGTGAAAGGTTGCTTTAACATAGCCGATCGGAGTGCGCTTCCCAACTCTCAAAACTTATAGTTTATTGCTTTCGTCCGTGGAGGGACTATAAAGACAGTGGAGGTTCAAGAGCTCGAACAGCGGCGCGCGCAGGCGGCGCCGGAGCACGCGCGCATGGCGCAGCAGCGTGCCGTTCCCGCGATCTTTATCGTGGATGGCTCATTGCGTCTGGTTTCATACCGCCAGGATCCGCACGAGCGGCGGCGCGACTGCGTCATCGAGCCTACCTCGCAACAGCTCCCCGAGCTCATAGAGCGCACGGTGAAGGTGCTGCTCGAGGGTCGTTCGGGTGGCGACGACCCGCACGCGGTGCTTAGCGCCGCGCCGAACGCGTCTGTGCTGGTACGCGTAGTGCCGCTGGACGGCGCGGAAGAAGGCCTCTATGCCGTGCTGGTGGAGCGTTTTCAGACGCGCCAATCGCTAAAAGCCCTAGCCGAACGTTACGCCCTGTCCAAGCGCGAGCACGAGGCGCTGGCGCTCGTCGTGCAAGGCGCGAAAAATACCGAAATTGCCTCTCGTCTACAAATTGCCGAATCCACCGCGGTTTTTCACGTAAAGCGCCTGATGGCCAAAACCGGCGCACGCAACCGGACGGAGCTGGTTGCGAAGGTCGTCGGCTGAGGCGGCGTTGGTGCTTTCGGTCTATGACATCAGATTGTCGCCAGAAATTCCATGTATTCGCTGTATATTAGGGTATGGAAAGAACATCACCGGCTTACACCCCGGAGTAACTTTTATTGGGACTTCTCTCGCTCCAGCGCACTAAACTCGAACTGCTCCATGGCGTCGTCGTCGAGAGCCGGCTTGCGGCTGCGCATTTGCTGCGCGCCGCGCTGGAAGAAGTCGCATCGGCGCTGCAGTTCGATCACGTGCTCCTGGGGCGAAACGAAAAAGAACGGCTGCACATCGATTCCATCTACGGGCGCGGCGAACGCGACGGATGGGAACGGCTGCCGCTCGAAAACGCGTTTGCGCAATTCCCGTTCCCGGACGAAGCCTGCAGCGTGCCCGACGTTTCCGACATCGTCGACCTGCAAGGCAACGAGCTCATCCGGCGCCTGGGTGTGCGTTCTTTCGTCGCGTGGCCGCTCGTCGCGCAAGGCCGCACGTGGCACTGTCTCTTCGCTTCACGGCAGCGCCGCACCGGGCCGCATTCGGACGATGAAATGAAGCTCATCGACGCGTTCGCGACGATCATTTCGCGCCTGCTGGAACTGCGCGAAGAGCAGCGCGTGCAGGCGGAGCACGTCTCGAACGACCCGCTGACCGGCCTGTTGAACCGTTCGGCAACGTTGGCGCGCATTCGCGATGCCATTGCTTCGGCGGAACGCAATCACACCGGCATTGCGGTGCTGTATCTGGACGTCGATCGCTTCAAGTGGATCAACGATACGTTCGGACACCCGCTCGGCGACGTGGTGCTGCGCGAAATCGGCAAACGGCTCAAAGTCTCGCTGCGGCCGTATGACGTAGCCGGGCGCATCGGCGGCGATGAATTCGCAATCATCATCTCGGATTTCACGAACGACGACGAACTGGGCGAGATATCCCAGCGCTTGATCGAGGCCATCTCCAAGCCGCTCACTGTCGAGCATCAGGATCTCTCGGTGACCGCGACCGTCGGCATCGCGGTATTTCCGAACGATTCCAGCAGCGTCGAAGACCTGATCCGCCATGCGGATGCCGCAATGTACGAAGCTAAGCGCGACGGAGCCGGCAAGTTTGCATTCTACAACGCGTCGGCGGAAGAGCGCGTTAAGTCACGGCGCGTTATTTCGGAAGGCTTGCGCGCGAACCGTATGGAGCGCGAGTTCATCTTGTGCCTGCAGCCGATCGTCGATGCCCGCAGCGGGCGTTTGCGCGGCGCCGAAGTGCTCACGCGCTGGATGCATCCCGAGATGGGTTTGCTGCCGCCCTCGAAATACATCGAGATCGCGCGCGATAGCCGGCTTTCCGCCACGCTTGACGCGTGGGTTCTGTGCAAGTCTATGGAAGCGGCCCTGGAGTTTGCGAAG
>JAICWY010000157.1 GCA_025934645.1 Vulcanimicrobiia bacterium | reverse complement strand
TCCTGAACGAGCACCGCGCGGGCGTGTACTACTGCGCCGGCTGCAATCTCGCGCTTTTTTCGTCGAAGACGAAATACGACAGCGGCGATGGCTGGCCGAGCTTCTACCGCGCGCTCCCGAACTCAACCGCAACACGCTCCGATTACGAACTCGTCGAGCAGCGCACCGAAGTGCATTGCAAGCGCTGCGCCGGCCACTTGGGCCACATCTTCGACGACGGCCCGCAGCCGACGGGTAAACGCTACTGCATCGACGGCTTAGCGCTGCATTTCGCGCCGGGCGCTACCGCGTAAGCGGAATCGCGCGAACCGTGTCGTCGTTGGCAATGTAAAGCGTATCGCCCACAATGACGGGCGAGGATACGGAGAAGAACGCCGGATACGTCCGGCGTTCTTTTATTGCGCCGCTCTTCGCATCGACGGCGTACAACGTATGTCCCGTATCGCCGAAATAAAGCATGCCGTCGCGCTCGACCGCGCTCATCTTCACCGCCGCATCGGTGTGTATGCGCCAGCGCACGCGCTCCGACGCAGCATCGAACGCGACGAACTCATTCGTCGCCGGAATCGCCTGATACAACGCGCCGTCCGCCGCCATGCCGGCAACGCCCTCTTCATCGGACCCTGCGCCCGTGAACGTGCCGTACCCGGAATACCAGCGCCAGTGCAGTTTCCCGCTCCGCTCGTCGACCGCGGCGACATCGTTGAATGCATTGCGTCGCGCCGGCTTATCCGCATCGGCTGCGGAGCCTTCCACGAACACGCGCCCGTACGCAAGCGTAGGCGAACAATCCGCATTCCCATATGGCGCGCGCCAGACAATCGCGCCGTCTTGCGGATCGATCTTCAGCAGCGAATCGCCGCTCCTCGAATACGCCGTGCCGCCGATCACGACATACGCGTAACCATCGCTCACCGCCGCGGAACTCATCGTCGCAATTCCGTCGACGGCCCGCTGCCAGAGCAGCCGTCCATCGCGCAGCCGCAGCGCGCGCACGTGATTATCGCCGTTCGCAAACACGATCGCATCCTGTCCGCGAACGCGAACCAATGCCGGGCTCGCCATATCCTCGCCTACGGTGCGATACCGCCACACCACCCGGCCGTCGCCCGCGCGCATCGCGATAACCGCATCGCCCTGCGGCCGGCCCCACACCACGCGCGCCGACGATTGCGTGAGCACCGCGCTCGTTCCGGTTCCGGCGACGACCAAGCCGCCCGCGACGATCGGTGTCGTCATCACCACGCCGCCGGCCGCGGTCGACCACAATACCGCGCCGCTTCGCGCGCTCAAAGCAGAAACGCGCCCGTCGAACGATTCAACGTAGAGCGCGTTTTGAAAAAGAGCCAGGCCGCCGTTGATCTTGCCGCCTAAGCGGCGGGTCCACGCAACCGCTGCCCGCGGCTGCGTGAACGCCACATTGTGATCGGCGCTGCTTTGATACATCGGCCATATCACGATGCGTTTTCTACCCCAACCAAGCGATTGATAACGGGACACCCGCTCGCTTGCCGGAGCCTCAGGCCAAGTTTGCCGTAGTGCGTTTAGTCGCGAACGTGAAGACGAACGCTGGTGCCGTCTGCAGCGGAGCGCAGGTCGACCCACTCACACAACTGCCGCATCATCCAGATGCCGCGACCGCGTTCCTCGGCCCAGCCCG
>JAICWY010000139.1 GCA_025934645.1 Vulcanimicrobiia bacterium | reverse complement strand
GATCTCAACGTGCCGATGCACGAGGGCGAGATTCTGGATTACAAACGCATCGATGCCGCAATGCCGACGATCCGCCATCTGTCGGATCAGGGCGCGAAGGTCATCATCGTTTCGCACTTGGGACGGCCCGACGGAAAGCCGAATCCGAAATATACGCTTAAGCCCGTAGCGAACGCGCTGTCGAGCCGGCTGAGCATCGACGTAACGTTTGCATCCGATATCGTGGGCCCGTCCGCGCACGACGCGATCGGCGGCATGCACAACGGCGACATCGTGATGCTCGAGAACGTACGGTTCGATGCCGGGGAAGAACAGAACGATCCGGTTTTTGCGCGGGCTCTTGCAAAGCTCGCAGACTACTACGTGAACGACGCGTTCGGGACGGCGCACCGGGCGCACGCGAGCACGGAAGGCGTGGTGCAGTATCTGCCGAGCGCCGCCGGATTCCTTATGGAATCGGAGATCCGGGCACTCAGCAAGCTGGTCGACAATCCGGAGCAGCCGTACGTGTGCGCGATCGGCGGCGCGAAAGTCAAAGACAAGGTTGGCGTCTTCACCAAATTGATGGAGAAAGTGCGCGCGTTCTGCATCGGCGGCGGAATGGCGAACACATTTTTGGCCGCGCAAGGCGTCGATGTCGGCAAGTCGCTGCGCGACGACGACCTGGAACCGGCAAAAGCGATTTTGCAACTGGCCGGCACGCGCGGCGTCTCGATGATGCTGCCGGTCGACGCAGCCGTCTCGACGAGCTTCGACAACGACGCCGGCGCGCACACTGTCGATTTGGGCCAAGTGGATGGCGCGATGATCCTCGACATCGGCCCGAAGACGGCCGCCGAGTATGCGAAGGTAATCGAAGCTGCGAAAACCGTCGTTTTCAACGGCCCGATGGGCGTTTATGAAAAGCCCGCCTACCGTGAAGGTACGCGCGCGGTAGGCAATGCAATGCACGTGGCGACGCAGCACGGCGCGACGACCGTCGTAGGCGGCGGCGATGCAGCCGCTGCAGCCGAGGAGCTGAAATTTGCCGAACATGTCACGCACGTGAGCACGGGCGGCGGCGCGACGCTGGAGTTTCTGGAAGGCAAAGAATTGCCGGGTATCAAGGCGCTCGAAGAAGCGGCGAAGCGGCCTGCATGAAACGCATTTGCGCGGGCAATTGGAAGATGTTCAAAACGGCGACGGAAGCGCGCGCATACGCGCAGCGCTTCGCGGAGCTGCTTCCTTCAATTCCGGAACACGTCGAGATCGTGCTCTGCCCGCCGTTTACCGCGCTGCAGGCAGTCCGCGGCGTGCTCGCAGGGACGCGCGTAAAACTTGGCGCCCAAAACATGTATTGGGAGAGCAGCGGTGCTTTCACCGGCGAAATTTCCGCGCCGATGCTGCTGGATCTCGGTGTGGAGTACGTGATTCTGGGGCATTCCGAGCGGCGTCACTATTTCGGCGAAACCGATGAAGACGTGCGGCGGAAAACCGCAGCTGCACTGCAAGCGGGATTGACGCCGATCGTCGCGGTAGGCGAATCGCTCGGCATCCGCGATGCGGGCACGGCCCTGGAGCACGTCGTTGCGCAGACGCGCGCCGCACTGGCGGGATTGGATGCCACGGCGGTGGCTAACGTCGTTCTCGCGTACGAACCCGTTTGGGCCATCGGCACGGGCCGTAACTGCGATGCGGCAGAGGCGAACACGATCATGCACGCGATGCGCATTGCCGTGGACGGGCTTGCCGGCGTTCCGATCCTCTACGGCGGAAGCATGAAACCCGAAAACGTCGCGCATTACGCGGCGCAGCCCGATATCGACGGCGGCCTCGTGGGCGGCGCGTCGCTCGATCCCGATTCGTTCGCGCGCCTCGCGCAAGGAGCAGCATGAAGTATCGTCCCGTTGTGCTCGCCGTCTTGGACGGCTGGGGCTGCAGATCGCAAACGCACGGCAACGCGATTGCCGCCGCGTCGCTCCCGAATTGGAACGCGTACTTCGAGCAGTATCCGTGGACCATGCTCCAAGCCAGCGGCGAAGACGTTGGGCTGCCCAAAGGCATCATGGGCAACAGTGAAGTCGGTCATATGAATTTGGGCAGCGGACGCATCGTGCCGCAAGGTGTGGTGATTATCGATGCCGATATCGCGTCAGGCGACTTCGCGAAGAACGCGACGCTCAGCCGGTGCATCGAACACGTGAAGCGCACCGGCGGCACATTGCACTTCATGGGCCTGGTCTCCGACGGCAAAGTGCACAGCTCGCTGGATCATTTGCTGGAGCTGCTGACGTGCGCACATGCGGCATCGGTAAAAATGGCCGTGCACGCCTTCCTCGACGGCCGCGACACGCCGCCGCGCTCGGCCGCCACGTATCTGCAGCAACTCGAAGCGAAGCTCGCGCAGCTCGGTGAGAGCGGCGCGATCCGCACGGTGAGCGGCCGCTACTACGCGATGGATCGCGATAAACGCTGGGAGCGCACGCAGCTCGCGTACCGCGCGATCGCGCAGGGCCAAGCCGAATTCGCGGCGCGAGATGCCCAAGAGGCCTTGAACGCCGGCTACGCGCGTGGCGAAGACGACGAGTTCGTAAAGCCGACGATTGTCGGCGAACCGCGGCCCGTGCGCAGCGGTGACGCGTGCATCTTCTTCAATTACCGCCCCGACCGGGCGCGTCAGATGACGCTCGCGTTCACCGATCCGCGCTTTACGGAATTCCCCGTCGAGCATTTCGATGATTTCATCTTCGCGACGATGACGAAGTACGACGAGACCTTCCCCAATCCGGTGCTATTCGGGCCGCGCCCGCAGTTCGACACGTTCGGGGATGTGGTATCGCGCACCGGACTGCGCCAGCTGCGCCTCGCCGAAACCGAGAAGTACGCGCACGTCACCTACTTCTTCAACGGCGGCCGCGAAGAGCAGCTCGCCGGCGAAGAGCGCAAACTGATCCCATCCGACCGGACCGTTGCGACCTACGATCTCGCGCCGCAGATGCGCGCGCGGGAGATCACCG
>JAICWY010000108.1 GCA_025934645.1 Vulcanimicrobiia bacterium | reverse complement strand
TGGGCCTCGCCACGGTGGATACGCCCGTCGGCATCGCCCTCAAAGTCGACGAGCGCCGCCAAACCAGCATGCCCGGCATCTACGCGGCCGGCGACCTTACCACGCCCTTATTGCCCTCGGTCACCCTGGCATCATCGCAGGGCGCGATGGCGGGTATCTTCGCCCAGCAATCGATGCTGGTTTGAGAGCACAGATTCCCTTCTCCGGTTCATATTGCGAAATGCTGATTAATCGCGGCCTAAAAAAAGGGCAGCGCGCGGTTCGAGTTGGGATGAAATGCCATCAAGAACCGCTAGTTAGGGTGAAATTCGTCTAAAAGGTGAGACAACGCCGTTCTGAGGGCTGTCTCACGTGAAATCGTTCATGTGAAAAGGAACGGTTTCGTTGAAATGCCTCCGGGTCTGTGTAAAAGCGCAACGAAGAGACAATGAAAAATGGGACCCTATGTAGGGGTCCCATTTCGTTTTGTTCCGCCCTATGCTGCTTGCCGCGATGAGGGCGTTCGCTGGAATCCGCCGCCGATCGGGCGCGTCCCTTAGCGCGGGGAAGGCGCGGTGCGCACCGTCACCTTCCCCGCTGTCCGCTGCTAAGAGCAGGACCTCTCAACAATAGCGTAGCGTTGTCCGAAGAGCGTATAAGTAGGGCCACTCAAAAACGCACGAATGGGCATTACAACCGACACGTTTTCACGCCGCCTGGAGCATCTACGCCGCGCGCTGGAGCGACCCAATGCACCGCTCGAGGTCGTCGCGGCATTGATCGATGCGCTGCTCGAAGGCGGCGACCGCGCCGGCGCGCTTCAGGCGTACCGGCGATACGCACCGCGGTATGAGAACGGAGCTCCGCAACTTCGTACGCGTTTACGAGCCCTTCACGAACGCATCCTATGGAATGCGCCCGAGACAACGCTGCAGACAAACGTACCGGCATCACGCTATGTTATGGTGGGGCGTGAAGCGGAAACGTACGCGATCGCCGAGCAACTGCGCATAACGCCCGTGTTGTGCATAACGGGAGCCGGCGGAGTCGGTAAAACGCGAATTGCTTTGGAAGTCGCGCGGCGCGTTCTCCCCGAGTATGCCGATGGCGTATGGTGGGTCGATCTATCGCCGATAGAAGACGGCGCGTACTGCGCCGAGTACGTCGCACACATCCTCGGGCTCACCCTAATCGACGCGACTGCGGAGGCGTTCGCCGAAACGCTGGCATCCAAGTCGTGCGTGTTAGTCTTGGACCGTTGCGAACGCGTCGCCGATGCGGTTCGCGTTCTCGTTGATGATCTCCGCAAACACTGTACGGCAGTTCGTTTTCTGCTCACGAGCCGCTCGGCCATCGGAGCAGCCGGCGAACATGAAGTCCGCGTAGCCCCATTGGATCTTCCGCGCGAAGACCGGTCCGACCGCACCACCATGCTGAGTTCACCCGCAGTCCAGCTCTTCGTAGAACGCGCTGCGGCAGTCGACCCGCGTTTCGGTCTCACCGAAGAGAACGCGGGCGCGATTGGTGCGCTTTGCCGCAAATTGGGTGGTCTTCCACTGGCGATCGAGTTGGCCGCATCATCCGCAGGACATGTTCCGCTCTCCCACATCGCTCAACGCGTTGACGCCGGCCATGAAGATATATTTCAAACCATCCGCTGGAGCTACGACCTGCTCGACCCGGCGGCAGCTGCGACGCTCCTGCGGCTCGGAATATTTGCGGGGCCATTCGGCTTCGATGAAGCGCAAGCGACGAGCGGCGAGCAAATAGCTTCTTCGTTGAAGCGTTTGATCGACGCAGCGCTCGTTCATATGCGACTCGAGGGCGGCACACCGGAATACTATCTGCTCGACAGCGCTCGAGATTTCGCGCTGGCGCGGCTAACCGGGGACGAAGCCGCCGCCGTAAATCGCCGGCTCCTATCGTATTACGCACGGCTCGCTCGCGGCGAGAGCTCCGGCCGCGCCCGGCTCGAACTTTCGTTTTCGAACATCGCGAACGTGCTTGCCGCTCTTTCGGATGACGCAGATGCGTCAGCCGAGGCACTCGCCGTACTGGCAGCTGCGGGAATTCGCTTCGGCGTCCTGGGTCACGTGGATGAAACGACTCGTCTTTGCGAGAGTGCGCTCGATAACGCCGCAGCGGACCCAAAGCATTCGAGCGCTTACGTCGATGTGGTGCGCACACTCGCTTGGCTGCGGAATCGCAAAGGAGACTTCCGCAAAGCGATCGAGCTGGCGCGAGAATCAGCCGATCTTGCACTGGCGCTCGACGTTCCCCGTCTCGTCGTCAGCGCCCTCAGCATTGCCTACATCGCTTCAATCAACGCGGGCGATTATGACGCGGCTCGTGCATGTAGCGATGAGGCGCTCGAAGTTGCGCGCAAGACCGAAGACGCGGCGATTCTGGCCGACGCTCTCCGCTCTGCCGCCGGCTCGCGCGTCGCAATCGGCGACTTTGAAGCATCTCTTCCGTTGTATGACGAGCTGCTAACGCTGGACGTCGAGCGTGTTCCTCAGACGGTGCTCGCTATGGCGATGCACGACTACGCAATTGCGCGATTCTCGCTTGGAAACTCGCAGGTAGCGCAAACGCTCGCGCAGCGGTCCGCGGAGCTGAGCGCGCAGAGGCGCGATTATAGTACGCAAGCCGATGCCCACAACGTACTCGGCGCGATTTCGCTTAGCGAAGGCAATGTCGAGGACGCTCTGCAGTTCTATCGCACCGCCCTTCATCTGGCGAACCGTCCGGGGCTTCATCCGATCACCGTTGCGCGAACACTGGAAGGGTGTGCCGCATCGGCTTTGCGTGACGAGCAGCTCGACATCGCTGGGCAAATCCTCGGCCATTCCGAACAGATGCGACTGCGCTTCCGTGCTCCCCGCAATCCCTTCGAACGCGCAAAAGGCCAGGCGTTGCATACGGCGCTCGAAAGCCGTCTCGGTGCCGAACGTTTCGAAGCGTGTCTCATTGCGGGACGGACCAAAACGTTCGGTGAGATCTGCGGGCTTGCCGCGCGTTTAGATGCGGGAAGCGCTCCGCCCGAGAAGGCGGAGCGCTTTGCCGGACTGACCAATCGCGAGCGCGTGATTGCCGAGCTTGCTGCTGGCGGAGTTTCAAACCGTGAGATTTCCGAAGATCTGCACGTCAGCGTGCGCACCGTCGAAAATCACCTCGCAGCCGTCTATCGCAAACTCGGCATCAAGACGCGCGCGGAGCTGTAGCCGGAATTAGCGGAACAGCACGTCGTCCGTGCCCAAGACGGCGCCGAACGTTTTGAGGTCTAGGACGGCGATCGTTCCGTTTCCGATGACGCCGTTGGCTATCGGCGCAACGAAAAGCGCCTCACGTTGTTGATTGGTCGCGTCATTGTACGTCGCAATTGCCGACACGTACTTACCGTCGTACGATACGCCCACCGATAAGACGTTGGCCGTGGTTTGTGATGCGCCGGTCTGATCCACAAACGACATACTATACGCGGTGCCGGTGCTTTGGGCGACGGTCGAGAGGCTGCCGGCGCCCATTCCGGTCAACACGTAGATGCCGCCTTTCGTGCCCACCACGGCGTAGTTTCCATCCGGAGTGAAGGCCAGCGAGTTGACGGTATTTCCGCTCAAGCGGATGCTCGCGCCGTTTGCGGGACTGCTGGGCAAACCGGTTTCGAGCATGACCTGATCGCCGTAGGCTAAGTAACCGAACAGCGCTTTCGACGAGTCGGCGGGATCGAACGCCAGTGCGCCGCGTCCCTTGATCGCGCCGTTCAGCACCGAGTCGCTTGCGGTTTGCGTTAACGTATATTGACCGTTCGGCGCGCTGATCGCATAGACGAAGGTCTGCGATTGACCGCGTGCGATGAGCGTCTTGCCGTCAGGCGACACCGCGAGCGCGATGACGCTGGGGTCCAATCCCTCGGGATAGCTGAAGGTGCCCGCGCTGACGAAGTTGCCGGTTTTTGCGCCGGTCAATACGCCAAAGGATTGGGTCGTGCTCCCCTGCACCAAAAGGGTATCGTTGTCGGGCATCAATGCAATGGAGATCGGCGAACCGACGAGGCTTTGCACGTTGGCGGTACTTCCCAACGCTCCCAGCGTCCCGTTCATTGAAAGCGTTTCAACGGAATCGGCCTGAAGGCTTGAGGATCCGCCGACGATTGCCACAACCGCCGTGCCATCCGCATTGGCGATGATTTGATTCGCGAGGGAACCGGCGCCGTATTCGTTAACGACGGGCGTTGCCATTAGGGCGCCTGTGGTGTCCTCATATTGCACGACCGTCATGGCGTACGGATCAAAATGGCCTAAGCCATTCCCTGGGATGTACGCAATGCCGCTTGTCATCGATGCCGTTTGGCTCCTCGGCGGCGGCGAATTCGTAGCCGGAGTCGAGGGGATCGTTGAAGTACCGAGCGAGGTGCCGCCGCCGCCACCGCCACCGCACGCAACGAGCGCGGTTGCAGCAGCGAGCGCAGCAAACAGTACGCCTGTGCGCGAAATGAGTCCCGCCATGGTGTTTTCGTTTACCTCCTATACTTTTTCGAACACGAAGTATTGCTTGGCGCCTTCCGGCGTCGTCCAATAAAACTCGATGGTCCGGTTGCCAATAGTTGCGCGGCCGCGGTTCCACACGGCAAGCGGACCGGAGAATACGATAGAATTACCGGATGTTTCGTAGCGTCCGGCGAGTTCGTTGAACAGATATGTGCCGTTGGAATATATGCGTAAGCGGCCGTATGTACCGGCGATACCGAGCCACTCGCCGGTTAGTGCTGTTGAAACCGAGTGTTTGGGAACCACGGAATTGGGCTCGGCGCCGCCTATTACGAAGACCCCAGCCGCAAGCACGTCTTTGCTTTGTTTGGGAACGATGGCAAAGGCGTACGTGCCGTCAGTATAGTTGTAGGCGGGGATGCTGGCGGTGAAGTGTCCGTCGGAAAAGATGCCCAGCGTGCGTTCATCGACGACGGCCACCGAGCTGCCGGACTTACGAGCGATAATAAGCCTTACGCTGTAACCGGCATAAGCCGGAAGTGCTCCGGCCACTTCCAGCGTCGAGAGCCCGGGTTGATACCCTTGCCCTACCGAACATGTGGCGTTCTTGCACCGTATGTGCGAGAGCGTGAAGGGCTGACCGACGCTCGCGAACGCGGGGGGCGCGGCCAATGCAGACAGCAGTACCGCGCCAAGTAAAGACGCACGAAAGTTTCGCATGTGCCCACGATACGGTAGCCGTCCCGGAGGCGCTATGAGTACCGCCACTCAAAGTGGTATGCTCGGGGCCGGTGCCCTTGGGCTGACCGCGCTAAAGCTGCGAACCGGGAGGCGTTTTGTACTGCCGTACGCGTACAGCACCCGAGCAACTACGGAAGTTTGTGTGTTCCGCTGAATGCGACTATTCGTGGGGCGATAGGGGTGTGAAGGCTATTTGCCAAGCCTTAGCGGGGTCCTGAAACGCAAAATTCGGTTCGTTGACCGTTGCTAGAAACGAAGTTTTGCGGATTTCAGTGCGAGCGTGTAAGCCTCAATCTGGGCCTTCGCGCCTGCCGGACCGTCTATACGAGCGTTTGTGAGCCGTTGTAGGATGCCACACGCTAGTGGAGGTGCGATGGGAAAACTGATTTTCGCAATGACGCAATCGCTCGACGGGTATGTCGCTGCGACCGACGGCGCGCTGGAACCGCCGCTTCACCCGCC
>JAICWY010000024.1 GCA_025934645.1 Vulcanimicrobiia bacterium | reverse complement strand
GCGGTCGAACCATGGCCGAGTATGACGAGGCCTGTTTAAGCTGCCAGTATCTCGCGCAAAGCGTCGATCGTTATTGCAATCTCTGCCGATGTGTTGTAATGCGCCATGCCTATTCTGACTACGCCTTCGGATTCGTCCAGGTTGAGCGTGCGCGCGATTTCGAGAGCGTAATTGTGGCCCGACCACACGAAGATGTTGCGCCTCGCTAGCGCTTCGGCGATTTTTGAGGGTTGGCGTTTTGTGTGGGTGAATGAAACTGTCGGGACTCGTGATTCGAACTTCGCCGGGTCTGTGATGCCGGCGATCGTCACGCCTTGAATGGATTGCAGGCCTTCGATAAGCTGAGCGGTGAGATTGCGTTCGTAGGCAGACGCGTTATCGAAGGCTGCGCGTAAAGCGTCGCGTCCGGTGTGCGGGGCGCCGAGTGATTCGAGGTAGCCGATGGTGGCCGTTAAGCCGGCGAGAAGTTCGATTTGCGGCGTGCCCGTTTCGAATTTCCATGGAAGATCTGCGGTCGCCGGACGAACTTTGTATGCGTACAGATCGCTCAGAATTTGTTCGCGTGCCCATACGATGCCCAGATGCGGGCCGAAGAATTTGTACGACGAGCAGGCGAGAAAATCGCAGTTCAAGGTTTGCACGTCGATGAAGCCGTGCGGCGCGAATTGGACCGCGTCGACGTAGGCAAGCGCGCCGGCGGCGTGGATGCGTTCGACCAGAGCGGCAACGTCGTTGATCGAGCCGGTGAGATTGCTCGCATAGTTGAGCGCGACGATGCGCGTTTTGTTTGAAAGAACGTTGTCGAGCGCTTTAGGTTCGATGTTCCATGTGGTGGTGTCGAACGGCAGCCAGCGGACCGTGGCTCCGCGGTCTTCGGCCATTGCGAGCCACGGCGAGATGTTGCCGTCGTGATCCATCCGCGTAACCACGATTTCGTCGCCCGGGTTTATCGTGCGGCCAAGGCTGCGCGAGAGCGCGAACGTCAGGTTCGTCATGCTCGGGCCGATGACGATCTCGCGCTCGGAAGAGGCGCCCAAGAAACGAGCCATTGCGCGGTGGGCTTCGATCGCGGCTTCTTCTGCGGCAATGCTCGTCGTGAAGTACCCGCCCAGGTTCGCGTTGGTTTTCAGAAGGCAATGCGAGACGGCGTCCGCGACGCGCTGCGGAACTTGCGTTCCCGCAGGGTTATCGAGATAGATGCGCGGCGCGCCCGCGTCCGTTAGCGCGAGCGCCGGAAATTGCGCCCGGATTGCATCGAGCGGGAGTCCGCTCATGCGCCGATGCGGCGGGCGGTGCGCTCGTAGGCGTCGCGCGAGAGCAGCGCGAGCAGCAGTATGAATAGGGGAAGCGCGATGTCGCCGAACCACAAGATCGGGCCGGCGTTTCCGGGCGTGTAGTTATGCGCTTTGATTATCTGTTCGATGTGCTGCGCCGCCGCGCCGAACGAGAAGATTGCGAATACGAGCGATGCGGCGAGGCGCATCTCGAAGCCGCGCCACAGCGAGAGCAGCGCGATGACGGCAAGACCGATCTCGAACCACGCGAGCTCCCATTCGAACGGGCTGGGCTGCCAGCCGATGAGCGGCGCGGTAAAATCGGGCAGATACGCGTGAAAGTACCACACGTAAATGAAGCCCAGGCCGATGCAGTAGAACAGCGTCTCGCCCCAGAGCGTATACGCGGCCGTCATCACCTGATGCTGCGCGCCGGCCCGGCGGAGCTTGACGATCGTCACGACGATCGCGACGACGAGCAGCGGAATCTCGATGTTGCCGAGGATGAAACTGATACTATCCCGGATCGCCATGCGGCGATTTTCGGGCTGCGCGCGCGATTACCCCGCCCCGCGGATCGCCAGGCGGGCCGTCATGTGCGCGGCGTCGAGAGGCGGCGCGAAGTAGTAGCCTTGTAATTCGTCGCAGCCCAGTGCCCGTAGGGAATCGAACTGTTTGCGCGTCTCGACGCCTTCGGCGATGACGCGGAGGCGAAGCGAACGGCCCAGCGCGGCGACTGCCGATGAGATGGCCTCGTCGAATGCGTCGACGCCGATCTCGCCGACGAACGAGCGATCGATTTTCAGCGCCGTGACGGGAAAATGTTTGAGATAGCTCAGCGAATTGTAGCCGGTGCCGAAATCGTCGATCGCCACGCCCACGCCGATTTCGCGTACTTCCTTGAGCGTCGCGCTGGCCCACTCCATGTCGCGGACGATCGTGGTCTCCGTCAGTTCGATCTCCAGTGCGCCGGGATCCAGGCCGCCTTCGCGAAGCGCGCCGGCGAGCATGCGCGGAAAATGATTATGCGAGAGCTGGCGCGCCGAAACGTTGACTGCCAGACGCAGTTCCAGACCAAAACGCCTGCGCCATTTCGCGACTTGAGCGCACGACTCGCGAATAACCCACTCGCCGATTTGCGAGATAAATTCGGTGTCTTCCATCGCATCTAAAAACGACACGGGCAGCAGCAGGCCGCGTGAAGGATGATCCCAACGCAACAGCGCTTCGACGCCCGAAATCTTCATGGTGCGCGCGTCGACGACCGGCTGATACCGGATGCGAAACTCCGCCTGCCGCATGGCGCGCGGAAGATCGACCTCTAACTGCACGCGCCGGAGTGTCGCGGCAAATGCCGCGCCCTGGTGGCGCCGGATAGCATTGCGGCCTTCCTGTTTGGCCTCGTACATTGCGGCATCGGCGTCCTGCAGTAACTCGTCTTCGGTCAACGCATCGTCGGGAAATACCGCTACGCCCATACTGGCCGTTACCGTATACTCGCCTCCGCGCAAGCGGAACGGCGTTTGAAAAACCGTGCGCAGTTTCGAAATAGCGACTTCAAACTGATCGTCGTTTTGTAACTCCGTGAAGATGACGACGAATTCGTCGCCGCCCATGCGCGCGACGGTATCGGTGCCTCTGGTCGCGTGCCGCAAGCGCTGCGCGACTTCGCCTAACAGCACGTCGCCTTCAGCATGCCCCATCGTGTCGTTGATGCGCTTGAAATTGTCGAGATCGATGAAAAGCAGATAGAATTTCCGCCGCTCGCGCCGCGCGAGCGCGATTGCTTGACTCAGACGGTCGCGCAAAAGCCAACGGTTCGGCAAGCCCGTGAGGGGATCGTGGTAGGCGAGCAGTTCGGCCGTGCGCTGCGCTTCGACGCGCACCGTCATGTCGAGCATGGTGCCCATGCAACGCAAGGGCGTGCCGTCCGGCCCACATTCGACGTGTCCGCGCGATCGGACGTGCCGAACGCTGCCGTCCGGACGGACGATCTGATGGTCGAAATCGTATGCGCCGCACGTGCTGAGCGCGCGCTCTTTCTCGTGCTGCAGCATCGCATAATCCTGCGGAACCAGCGCGCGTTCCATCGCGCTGAACGGTATCTCGCGTTTCGTATGCGGAATGCCCAGCAAATGCGCGAGTTCCGCCGAGATACGCACCATGCCGCTGCGGATGTCGAGTTCCCAACTGCCGAGTTCCGCAAGACGCTGCGCGTCGGTGAGCGCGCGGCGTTCGGCCTCCAATTCTTTCTCGAGTTTGCGCCGGCGCGTGATGTCCATTCCTACGCACACCACGCCGACAATGTCGTCGCGCGCGTCGCGCAGCGGTCCGATGTGCGCCATGAACCACTGATCTTGCCAATGACCTTCGAACGACGTGCTTTCGCCGCGCAAACCGGCGCGCGCGTGGGCGATAAGCTGCTCGCCCTGCGGACCGGTGAAGTACTCGTCCGCGGGCGTGCCGATAAGGCGGCTGCGCTCGGCGTCGTTCATGCCAATCTCGTGCAGAACCGTCCCACGGATCGCGGTAAAGCGAAGTTCCGTGTCGGCCGCGAGTACGAACGCGGGCACGCACGACAATATCAGATCGAGAAATTCGGCGGACGGAGAGTGGGAGTCGATCGCCATCGATGCCTCTGGTGATGAACGTGCCGGGCGATCTTTACCTTACCCGCCGTAAACCGGCGTACACAAAACTAGGACTTAAGGCTCCACTGCGCCGCGTTCCACGTCGGCAAAAACGCGTTCGGCGCAAAACCGTGCAGCCGCGTGCGGTATGCGTAGATGTAGTCTGCATTGAACAAGTAGAGAATTGGAACATCAGCAGCAACCAGGCGCTCAATCCGGGCGTAGATCGCTTTTCGCCGAATTTGCGAGACGGAACTGAGCGCTTCGCGTTCGAGCGCGTCGACACGCGGGTTACAGTACCGCATGTAGTTCGAGGCACCGTTGCATGCGAGCACGGACGAGTCGTCGGGATCCGATCCCATCGTGAACGGAACGTACGCCATGTCGAATCCTCCGCTCGCCAGCGTTCCGCCGCGCGAGGACGGCAAGAAAAGCTGCGCGTTGCTCACCGATTTTATTTCCACGGCTATTCCGCGCTGCCGCAGCTCGGCTTGCACCGCCGTCGCGACGCGCACGCCCGTCATCGATTCCGGAAACTGCACGTACACGAGCGAGAGCGGCTTGCCGTTCTTCGCGCGCATACCGCCGGCAGCACGCGTCCAACCCGCAGCATTCAGAAGCGCATCGGCCGCGCGCGGATCGTATCCCGGTTCCTTCACCGACGCATCGTACGCCCACGAGAATTGTGGCTGAATGACGTTCGTGACGGGATATTTTCCGAGCGTAATCTTCTTGCTGATTGCGTCGCGATCGATCGCCATTGCGATGGCGCGGCGCACGCGCACGTCGCCGAGCGGTGCATGAGCGAGGTTGAAGGTCAGTCCGGCGACCACCGCCGTCGGCACCGCGCGAAACGCGACGCCGCTCGCGTTTTCCAGTGTTTTTTGCTGCACCGGCGCGATTAAGTTCCAATCCAGCGCGCCCGAGCGCAGCATCACCAAGTTCGTCTGCGGATCGGGAATCACGCGGATATCCAGCCGCGCGACGCGAGGCTTTCCGCGCCAATACGACGGATTTGCGACGTACTGCAGCGATTCGCCGCGGGTCCACGATACGAAGGTATACGGACCGTCACCCACGGTCGGCGCCGCATTAAACGGCGCCTGCGCGAGCGGGGACTGTTTTTCGAGAACGTGCTTGGGCAGCACGAACTGCGGGCGGAAGCCGTACGAGAAATACGTGGCGACGGCCGGCGCCCACGCGTGCTTCAGATGAAAGACCACCGTATGCGCATCCTTGGCATACGCGCGATCGATCAGATCGTAGCCCTCGTGTGAGGGCACCGGGTTATTCGGGTCTAAAATCGCGTGCAGCGTCCAAAGAACGTCGTCCGCCGTGACGGGGACGCCGTCGCTCCACCGTACCGATCGCCGCAAGTGGTAAGCGATAGTACGCCCATCCGGCGAGAGGTCGCCGTTCTGGACAGTTGGGATGCGCTCGAGCAGCGCTGGGATTTGATGCCCGCGCTCGTCCAGGTCGATGAGCGGCTCGAACGACAAGCGGGCGGCCTGCTGCTCCACAGACGCTGCGTCCTGATGCAAAAAAAGCGGGTTCAGGTTCGCCGGGTCTGCCGCCAGGTCGAACCGCACGGAGCCGGGAGCCCGAGGCGCCCCTGCTCGACCCGTGGTGCCGGGGGAGGCGCAGCCGGCGAAGACCGAGACTGCTAAGAGGGCTGCCGCAAGTGCTCGCATGCCCGAAGGTTCGCCCGAACGCCCTCGCCCTCTTGCCCGAATAAATCCGGCGTAGTATAGTCATATGGCCGAATAATATTCGGGATTATGGAGAAACGAGCGAATATCGCGGTCGAGTCCGGCGAGCTCGACGAGCTGGACCTGCAGCTGTTGGAGGCGTTGCAACGTAACGCCCGTTCGACGTTTGCCGAGCTCGGCGCGATTGTCGGGCTGAAACCGCCGGCGGTGCACGATCGCGTCAAACGCCTGGAGAGCCGCGGATACGTGCGCGGTTATGCCGCGCAACTCGATAGCAAGCTGCTCGGTCTGGAGCTTGCCGCGTTCATCAGCTGCTACACGGCGCCCGATGCGCGCTACGACGATTTCACGCAAGCGCTTTCGTTAATGCCGGAGATCAGCGAGATTCACAGCGTAGCCGGCGAGGAATCGTTCGTGCTCAAAGTGATGACGCGCTCCACGAATCATCTCGACGAACTTCTCTCACGTCTGAAAGCCGTTCCGGGAATGGCGCGCACGAAGACGACGATTGTCCTCTCGACCCCGTTCGAGCGCGGAGGCATCTCGGTTCAATGAACGTTCTGGAACGCAAAGTCCATGCTTTAGGAACGCACCGCGTCATCGACCCGCCGGGTTCGATGCCGCAGAGCGCGCACAAACTGGACAACACGCCCGTCGCGCTGGAAAACGAAATTCTTTGCGAGGTCGAGACGCTGAACGTCGATTCGGCCTCATTCAAACAGATTCGCGATGCGTGCGGCGGCGATGCCGCAAAGATAGGCGCGCACATTCAAGAGATCGTGCGCGAGCGCGGCAAACAGCATAATCCGGTCACCGGCAGCGGCGGCATGTTCATCGGCCGCGTACTCAAAATCGGCGAACGGTTGCGCGCGCGGATAGATCTGCAAGCCGGCGAGCGTATTGCCTCGCTGGTTTCGCTCACGCTCACGCCGCTTGCAATCGAAGCAGTCACGCGCGTGGACGTCGAGACCGGGCGCGTTTGGATCCGCGGCAAAGCGATTCTGTTCGAATCCGGGCTGTGGGCGAAACTGCCGAAAGATATCGATACCAACGTTGCGCTGGCCGTGCTCGATGTCGCGGGTGCGCCCGCGCAAGTCAAACGCATGACCGGACCCGGCATGACCGTCGCCGTCATCGGCGCGGATGGTAAATCCGGCATGCTCGCCTGCGCGCACGCGAAAGTTCAAGCGGGATCCGGCGGCCGCGTCATCGCGATCGCGCCGGACACGAACACCGAGAGCGCGCAACTGCTGCAACAGGCCGGTCTGGTGGATGCGTTCATTCAAGCGGACGCGCGCGACGCGCTGGCTGTTTCGGAACGGTTCGCGCAAATAGCGCCGGAGCTGGCCGATCTCGTGGTCAACTGCGTGAACGTGCCGGGTACCGAGCTCAGTTCGATCCTTTGCGCCAAACAGCACGGAACCGTCTACTTCTTTTCGATGTCCACGTCGTTCACGGCCGCCGCGCTCGGCGCCGAGGGCGTCGGCAAAGACGTCACCATGATCATCGGCAACGGATACGCCGAAGGCCACGCGGACACCGCGCTGCAGACGCTGCGCGATCATCCGCAGATCCACGAGTATTTCAACCGTAAGTACGCCCGCTAAGGAACACGCAATGGACCACAAAAAACCGCCGGCTACGCCGGAATCGCTGGAATACAAAAACCTCAAACAAGGCGAGTTCTGGCGCCACGTGCCGGCCTACCGCGAGATCGACGAGGCAACGTTCCTCGACCATCTCTGGCAGCAGAAGCACGCGGTGAAAACGCCGGAAGAACTGCTTCAGACGATCGAAGGACTGGCTTCGCCGGAATTCATCAAGGACGCCGAGGCGGGCTTCAGCCGCGCGCCGATGGCAGTACGCGTGTCTCCGTACGCGATGTCGCTGATCGACTGGAACGATCCGTACAACGATCCGATCCGCCGGCAGTTCATCCCGGTCGGCAGCATGCTGCTGCCCGACCACCCGCGCTTGACGCTCGATTCACTGCACGAGCAGGACGACTCGCCGGTACCGGGCCTCGTGCACCGGTACGTGGACAAAGCGCTGTTTCTGCCGCTCAATACGTGCCCCGTATACTGCCGCTTCTGCACGCGCAGCTACGCGATCGGTCCGGATACCGAGAACGTCGACAAAGTCTCGCTTGCCAAGACGCCCAAGCAGTGGGAAGACGCGTTCAAGTACATCTCCGAGCGCCCCGAGCTGGAAGATATCGTCATCTCGGGCGGCGACACGTATCAACTGCCGCCGAAAAACATCGAGCTGATCGGCAACGCGCTGCTGGACATTCCGCACGTGCGCCGCATGCGGTTTGCCACCAAAGGCCCGGCGATCATGCCGATGAAGATCATCACGCACAAGGAATGGCTGGACGCGCTCGCGTCCGTCGTCGACCGCGGCCGCTCGCTCGGCAAAGACGTGGTGCTGCACACGCACTACAACAGCCCCGAAGAGATTACGTGGATCACCGAGCGCGCGATGCGCATGCTGTTCGAGCGCGGGATCTTCGTTCGCAATCAATCGGTGCTCATTCGCGGCGTCAACGACACGCCGGAACGCATGCAAATGCTCGTCAAGCGTCTGGGACATCTCAACGTGCACCCGTACTACGTGTACATGCACGACATGGTCAAGGGCGTCGAAGAGCTGCGCACGACGATCCAAACCGCGACCGACATCGAGAAGTTCGTGCGCGGCAGCACGGCCGGTTTCAACTCGCCGACGTTCGTTTGCGACGCGCCGGGCGGCGGCGGTAAGCGCGACGTGCACAGCTATGAGTACTACGATCGCGAGAACGGCATTGCCGTGTACGCGGCGCCGAGCGTCAAGCCCGGCAAGGCGTTCCTGTACTTCGATCCGATCGACAAACTCACGCCGGATGCGCAAGCGCGCTGGGCCGTACGCGAGATTCAGGATCAGATGATCCACGAAGCGCTCCGCAAAGCGGGCGCAGGCGACGAGGCGCTGGTTCCGGCTTAAGCGCCGGTCAGCGCCGACGCGCGCATCATCACCGCGCCTCTGGGCCGGAGCGTGATGATGGGATCCGGCTCCGCCGGGCGCGACGGATCCTCGAGTTCGAAACGGTAGCGCGCAGCGAGACGCGAAAGCTCGATGCGCGCTTCCGTCCAGGCGAATTGATCCCCGATGCACTTGCGCGAGCCGCCGCCGAACGGAAAGTACGCAAACGCCGGCAACTCCGGCGGCGCCCCCAGCCAGCGCTCGGGCAGAAATTCCTCGGCGCGATCGAAATACTCCGGAGAACGGTGCAGCACCAGCTGGCTCATGAGCACGGTGGCGCCCTTGCGTAAACGCCAGCCGGCAGCTTCCACTTCACGCACCGCATCGCGTCCCAAAATCCAGGCCGGCGGATAGAGCCGCAAGGTTTCGTTGAGCACGGCATCGAGGTACGGCGTCTGCGCATCGCCGCGCAGCTCGTCGCGCAAACGCTGCGCTTTATCGGGATGCAACGCGAGCAGATACCAGGCCCACGTGAGCGCGTTCGCGGTCGTTTCATGTCCGGCGACGAAAAGCGTCATGACTTCGTCGCGCACTTGCCGGTCGTCCAACGCTTCGCCCGTATCCGCATCGCGCGCCGCAAGCAACATCGAGAGCGCATCCCCGCGATCGGCTCCGCTCCGGCGGCGTTCGGCGACGAGCGCGAGCACGATCTCGTCCAGCACGGCGCGCGCCTTCCGGAAGCGGCGCATCGGCCCCCATGGTAAAAGCCGCGTGATTGCGCCGAACGGTCCGAGCACGTCCGGAAAGATCGTCACGACTTCGTGGAGCGCCGCGCCGACGCGATCCGCCTCTTCTCCGGCATCCGCGCCGAACAACGTTTTCGAGGCGATGCGCAGCGTGAGCTCCATCATCGCTTCGTGCATGTCGAATGCGTCCTGCGGCGGTTGCCATGCATCCGCGTACTCGCGCATCGTCTGCGCGTATCCCGCGATGCGTTCGCGGTGAAACGCGGGCTGCACGATGCGCCGCATGCGCCGGTGCAGCGGCTCCTCGCTCGTCACCAATCCTTGCCCGAGCAGCTCGCGCATCGCGCGCGTTCCTTCCGATTTGATGAAATCGTGCTGGCGCGTGACGAGGACGTCTTTGATGGCAGCGGGATCGTTCACGAAATAGAAGCGCCGCCACGGCACGCGAAACGAGCTGACCGGCCCGTATTGCCGGTCGACTTCGCCCAGAAATACCGGGAACTCGCGCAGCGGCGTGTTGCGCAAGCGCCGGTAGGTTTGCCACATGCCCGGTCCGGGCGGTTCGCGCATGCGATCAGCCTCCGGCTTTTTTGACTTTCTTGCCCGCGTTTTGAAAGTATTCCACGACTTTCTCGCGGTGATCGCCTTGAATCTCGACCACACCGTTCTTCGCCGTGCCGCCGGTGCCGCACAAACGCTTGAGCGTCTTCGCGGTTTCCGCGAGTTCGCGTTCGGGCACGCCTGTAATGAGCGTGACCATGCTCGCGCGGCGGCGTTCGCGGAACACGCGCACGATGCCGTCGTCGGGAACCGGATTCTTCACGCCGTGCCGTTCGGCAGGCTCCGCAAGGCGCCCCGCCAAACGCGGCGCAACACATGAGCAAACGAATCGGCATCTTTTGCGGCGCGCGCACCGGAACCGGCGATCGGTATATTGCAATCGCGTCCGGCGTTGCGCGGCGCGCAGTCGAACGCGGATACGGCGTCGTATACGGCGGTGGACGCGTCGGGTTGATGGGCGTCATCGCGGACACTGCCCTGCAAGCAGGCGGCGAGGTGATCGGCGTAATTCCCGAAGCGCTTGCCGGCAAAGAGATCGCGCATGCCGGCCTCACGCAGTTGCACGTCGTCGGAACGATGCACGAACGCAAAGCGTTAATGGCCGATCTCAGCGATGCATTTATTGCAATTCCCGGCGGGTACGGCACCATGGATGAGTTCCACGAAATCGTGACGTGGGCACAACTCGCAATCCACGACAAACCGGTCGGTCTGCTCAACAGCGACGGCTATTATGACGAACTGCTCGCGCTCTACGACAAAATGGTGCGCGAAGGTTTCGTATCGGAAACGAACCGGGGCCTTGTGCGATCCGCCGGAGCGATTGACGAGCTCATCGACGTTCTCGAGCGAAAATAAAAGAGGGCCCGGCAAACGCCGGGCCCTCGCTTTGGACGGGCTTTCCTAGAGTTTGATCTGCACTTCCAAATAGGCTTGGAAGGGCAACGCACCCGTCACCGGACTGAACGGGAAGTTGAACGCGTTCGGATATACCGGACTGCCGTTGGAGACCGAACCCGGGGAATCGCCGTAGAAGAATCCGCCGCCGAATCCTGGTTGACCCGTTTGCGGACCTACGTAGTTGCCGTTCGTCGAATCGTAGCCGCACACGTAGCGGCCCGGTTTGAACGTCGTCTGCCACGGCGTCTTGGTTCCCCCGTAACAGGCGTTGTAGAGGTTTGTCAGCGTCAAATTCGCCGTGATCTTCGGCGAGATGTCATACCGGATGAGCGCTCCGATATTCATCTGCCACGGTTGTTCGTACTGACCCATTCGGTCGAACTTCCCACTGTACGGATTTGGAATGGCCAGCAGACCGCTCTGCGTGAACGGCGTTCCCGATGCCGTCAAAAAGTCGCAGAAACCGCCGGTGGCTGCCGTAACGCCGGGGACTGCGGTACCACCCGGCGTGGTTGCCGCAGCTTCGTTCTGCGTGCACGCACGCGGATCGATACCGTAGACGTCGGTCGGTGAGCCGTACGATGAACCGGATTGCAACGTGATGTTCGGCGCGATCGCCCAACGTCCGTGCTTGAATTGCACCCAGGCGTTAATCTGGTGCGGCCAGATCGCCGTTCCCGGGAAACCGCCTTGGTCGTTCGGATCGTTCGGCGGCTCGTTGGGATACGTCGGATACCATCCGCCACGATCCAGTAAGCCTTGCTGCGCCATGTTGAAATACGGGTTCACGATGTCGGCCGGCCCCAGTGTTGCCGGGCACGGTTCACCGACGCCCGCGTTATAACACGGAGATCCGCCGCCGGCTTGCGTGAGACCGTTGAACGTCTTGATGTAGTTGTTCAAGTAGTCGATCGCATTCGTTCCGTTCGGCAGGTTGCCGTATTGGATCAGCGCCTTGGTGTACGTGTACGAAACGCCGCCCGACAAACCGTCGCGCGTCGGATCGCCTTTTTGAATGCCGACTTCCACGCCGTAGCTGTGCTGATGTCCGACGTTTACGCCTGAGACGAATCCAGGTCCCAGGACGAGCGTCACGATCTCGTTGCGCGTATCGCGGTAGAACGGCGAGACCTTCAACGTGACGTCGGAGCTATGGAAGTGGTGTTCGACGGAGAAGTCGTAGTTGTTGGAGTACTGCACCGGATTATCGTGCGCGGGCGAGTGGAAGCCCAGACCCCAGAACCGGCTGAAGTCGAAGTTCGCGGCGCGTTTGCCCGACTGATCCAGATACTGCTCGAATGCGGTTTCCGTCGGCTGCGTGAACTTGCCGGCGGAGAAGCGCAACACCGTGTCCGGTGTGAGCGTGTACGTTCCGCCGATACGCGGCGAGAACTCGTTATGCGTAAGCTGGTTCGGTCCGGCCGCCGTATATGCGAGCGGGCCGCAATCCACGGTGGTTACACCGTTGCATAAGCTCGTGTTGCCGACCGGGTGCAGACCCTCTTGGCCGGACGGCGCCATGCCGCACGATCCGAGAGGCGCGGTCTGCTTGAGGTTCGGCGGAACGGGTTGTCCGATCCCAAGCGGCGAGAACTGCGGCTGGCCGGTTCCCGGATCGTAGCACACGACTTGCGCCGTCGCGTTGAACCAGTAGTTGAATTCCGGCGTGTTGCTGTTCTGTAGATTGTATTGGTATTGCTCGAAGCGCACACCCAAATTCAAGTCCAGCTTGTCGCTGGGTTTGAGTTCGTCTTCGAGCGAAAACGAGGTGAAGATCGGACGCACGGTGTTAAACGTGCCTTGTCCGCCCGGCACCGTCACTTGCCACGTTGCGCCGTTTACGCACGCAGGCGTCGTCGGCGCGAGAATACCGGCCGCGCACGGATCTTCAGGTTGCCCGCGAAGCGGATCCTGAGGCGTTCCATACGAGACTTTCGAGTAACACGATGCAACGTCGCCCGTGGTGCGGTCGAAGCACATCGGATTGGCCGGATTGCCGTTCGTCAGGTTAGTGATGCCGCTGCGGCTCCCCAAGTAGCCGGCAAGGAACGAGCCGTTGTTCCACCGTGCGACCGTCGCCGTCGTATAGTTGGCGGTGAAACGCAACAGGTTCTGCGCGTTGAGTTGGTCGGCGAATTGGAATTCTGCGCCGCGCGTATGCGTGGTCAGCTCGTAGTTCGCCGTTCCGAACCAGCCCGGTCCACCCGAGCCGCACAGTAAACCGTCGATGTAACAGGTTGCGGCCGACGGCGCGCTGCCGATGAGCCAGTCGGAATAGAACGAGTAGCCGAAAAGTCTGGCGTACGCGTTCGTTCCGATGTTCTTGGTGTATTGCACCTTGACGATGCCGACGTCGTTGTTGAAGCCGTCCTTCATGTCGGTCGGAATGCCGATGGTCGGAGCGAAGGGTGCGTTCAGCGGACGGTTCGTCGGAGAGTTCGGGAAGTAGTAGGGCGCCACCGTAGCCGTCGCGGCCTGCTGTCCGAAGGACGTGCCGGGCGCGAAGATGTTGGTGTCTACGAACGGAATGGGACTCTGTCCGGATCCCGCGCATCCCAAGCCTTCCAGGTTCTCGTAACCGCATACGCCGGGAGCGGGCCCGGTGTACGGGACGCCCGTCGCGGTGAGCGCACCGCAACCGATCGGGTTACCCGCCCCGTCCGTGAATCCGCATGCAGCAGACGTCGCGTACGGCGCCAGGTAGTTGTTCAGCATCGTTAGGCCGCCGGCGTCGTTGATCGAATCGCCGTTGAGCTGGTGCTGATACGAGTTGTCGAACAGCAGCTGCAGATCGTCGCGGCCGCTGTCGAACTTGTGCGGAATTCCGAAGTGGAAATTCAGCACGGTGTCGCGCTCGTATTCGTCCGAAAGGAACGTGTTGAACGGATAGTATCCGAAACACGCGCCGTTGAACGGCCCAGGATTAGCAGCGCTAAATCCGAGCGGCAAACCGGCGTTCGGTCCGCTCGATTGACACGGACCGATCGGCCCGTTCTCGAATTGACCGGCCCACGCACCGCCATCCGGCGGCGCACCGTTGATGTTGCCGACTAGACTATCGAACGGCGAGGCCAATTCCGCGCCGCTGAGCAGCCCGTATTGGCTGAATCCGTTCGATGCGATCCCGCTCAGATTTTTGAAATCGCCGGCCGGGAAGTGCTGATTGTAGCCCTGCAGGCCGACGTAGTACGAGAAGTTGCGGTTCGGCGATGCGCCGCCCGCTTCAGCCGTCAAGCCGTGATAGAATCCCGGCGCACCGATGCCGCCTTTAAGCGTACCGAAGCCGGGATACGTTCCGGTCTTAATGACTTGGTTGATGAATCCGCCCAGCGTCGCGGACGATGCGCCGGAAGGCGATCCGCCCGTGTACACTTGCAATTCTTGCTGGCCAAGACTCGAGAGCGAGTTGGCCTGATAGTTGTCGAACGCGCGGTTTACCGGAACGCCGTCGAACTCGTATCCGACTTGGCTGTACGCCGATCCGCGGATGTAGAACACCTGTCCCCATCCCGCGTTACCAATATATGAGGTAACGCCGGGCTGCGAATAGATGCCCGAGTACGCTTGGTTCAAGTTGAAACCGCCGCCGCTTCCCGAAACGACTTGCTGCGTTGCGGCATTGACGGAATATACGTCCGCGGTCGTGCCGGGTTTCACTAAGTTTCCGGCTGCGCGCGACGTGATTTTCGCGATCGTTTTGAGTTGCGGTTGGGTTTGCAGCGCGACCGTTACGCTTTGATCCGCGAAAACGGTGACGCCGCCGAGTGTTGCGGGAGAGAAGCCTTCTTTCTCGGCCGACAACGTATACGTGTCCGGCGCGAGGTTCAGAAAGCTGAAGTGCCCGCCGGCATCCGTCGTGGCGCTGGCAGTTTGCGACGGCGAACTTGCAGTAACCCGCGCATCGGGTACCGCCTTTCCCGTCGTCGTATCCGTCAGCGTGCCTGAAATGCCACCCGTCGTGCCCGCCAGTGCCCATGTTACCTGAGCGAGCATCGCTACGAGTATCAATACAGCCACGAACGCATGCCCCAATCTGAATCTAGGCATGGTTCCTCCTGTTAGAGCCGCGTTGAACCGGCACGCACGCCGCGCGTGCTGCCGAGCGGCACGCTAATGGTAAGGCGAAGCTTGAGCGGGAGTCCTCAAGAAGCGGGATTCATAATTGCGCCGCGTCGGTAAATTCGGGCACGCCGCGGTACTCGCGGAACAACGGATCGCGCAAAACAAAAGGAAACCAGGGGTCGCGCCGGACTTTTGCTTCGCGCAAACAGGCGATCACCGAGTCTTCCTCACCCGCACCCGCGCGCGCCACGGCAAGCGCGACGTAGGAGCAGTGCTCGCTGCGCTGCACGTCACGGGCGAGCGCCTTTGCATCGTCGGGCATGCCCGAGCGCGCTTCGATGAAACTGAGCGCGGCAATGGCGCGCTGCCGGAATTTCTCGTAGCCCGGCACGAGTGAGATCCGCCCCGCCACGAGCGTTTGGAAGGCGTCCGCGGCAGGCAGATAACGCCCGGCCGCGAGATGCGTAAGCCCGAGCAAATACGTTGCAAATGGTGCGCCCGGCTTGAAGATGAGCAAGCGCTCGAGTATGCCGGATGCCCGTTCCAAATCACCGGCATGATAGGCGGCAAACGCCGCATACGCAGCCAAGGCGGCCGACGATGGGTGCAGCGCGAGTCCATCGCGCGCGGCGCGATCGGCCAACTCGGGCGCACCGGCCGCGGCATGCGCGGCAATGCGCAATATCGCGATTTCGACCAGCTCCGGCACTGCCGCGGTGGCGGCCTCCAAATGATCGTGCGCGCGCTGCGGGTGGTGTTCGTCCAACACCGCCAGCGCCGCCATCACGCAATGCGCGCGCGCGCAATACGCGTCTAATTTGAGCGCTTCGGCAGCGTTGCGCCGCGCAACCTGGAATTGCTGCGGCGGTTCGCCGGCCAAAAATGCCGCTTTGAGCAGCGCTACAACCGCGATCTCCGCGTACGCATCGGCGAACGCCGGATAGAGTTCGAGCGCCTTCCGGCACAGCTGTCCGGCCGAATCCAACGACGCGGGCGTCCCGATTTTCGCAAAAAACGCCGCGTTGGAGAACAGCTCGGCCGCCACGGCGTGCGGCAAAACGTCGTGCGGAAGCGAGGATGCGGGCTCCGGCGGAGCGATGCGGCGCGGCTCGGCGATGAACCGGTAGCCGCGCCCGTGCACGGTGACGATATAGCGATAAGGCTTGCTCAAATCGCCGAGCACCGTGCGAACGAGATGCATGTGCTGCGCGATGTTGTTGTCGCCTATCGGCGATCCGTCCCAAACCTCTTCGACGAGCACTTCCTTGGAGACAAGGCGGTCGCCGCGGACGACCAAACAGCGCAAAATTTCGAAGACTTTGGCGGGCATCTCGACCGGCAGGCCGGTGCGGTACAGCACGCGGCCGCCGAGATCGAGCACGAATGGACCGAACGCGTATGCCGCTCGCGGCTCGATGCCCTCGACGCGGCCGGAAGTATCTACCGCCATGTGTAGCCTGCCTCGTGCAGTAGTGACTGCATTATGGCTCTACCATGGCGGCTCCGTATTAAGAATTCGTGAAAGAGCGCATCAACTTACTTTATGCTCGTTCAAAACCCCGTGGGTAATTGCAAGTGGAGATTCTTGAGTAGAAAGGCGTACGTGTCGGCGTAATCCTCAATGGATTTCGCGATAGGTTTGCCCCCGCCGTGCCCGGCTTTTAAATCGACACGCAACAGCACCGGCGCGGTGCCTGCTTGATCGTGCTGCATAGCAGCCGCAAATTTGAAGCTGTGCGCCGGGAAAACGCGATCGTCATGGTCCGCAGTAGAGATGAGCGTCGGCGGGTACGTTACTCCCGCTTTTATGTTTTGATACGGCGAGTACGCGTAGAGCGCTTTGAATTGATCCGCCGAGCACGTCGAACAGCCGTACTCGGGAATCCACGCATTGCCGATCGTGAAATCCTGAAAGCGCAGCATATCCATGACGCCTACGCCGGGAAGCGCCGCACCGAACAGATCCGGGCGTTGCGTCTCGACCGCGCCGATGAGCAATCCGCCGTTGGATTCGCCCTTTATCGCCAGCTTCGGCGTTGACGTGTATTTCTGCGAGATCAAGTATTGAGCGGCCGCGATAAAGTCATCGAACACGTGCTGCTTGTTCGCCAGCATGCCGGCATGATGCCACGCCTCACCATATTCCGAGCCGCCGCGGATATTCGCAACCGCGTAGATGCCGCCCATCTTCAGCCACGTGGCGGTCATCGCGGAGAACGCGGGTGTAATGGGAATGTCAAAGCCGCCGTACGCGTACAGAATTGCGGGGTTGCTGCCGTCGAGTTTCATGCCCTTACGGTGCGCGATCATCATCGGTACGCGCGTGCCGTCTTTGCTGGTGTAAAACACTTCGTCGGTGACGAATGCCGACAAGTCCATCGGCACGTGCGTCTTGCGGTAAACAGCGCTCTTACCGGTTGCGATATCCAAGGTGTACGCAGTCGGCGGCGTCGTGTAGCTGGAATACGTGTAGTACGTCACTTTGTCAGGGCGATCGCCGTAGAATCCGCTCGCCGTGCCGATGCCCGGCAGCGCAACCTCGCGCACGAAGCGGCCGCCGAACGTATACTGACGCACGGCGGAATGCGCGTCTTTCATGTAGCGAACGTAGATGCTGCGTCCGGCCGTGTTCACGTCTTCCAGCGCGCTGCTCCACTGCGGAATCAGGGTGCGAACGGCCGACGGATTGCGCACGTCGACGACCGCGATTCTATGGTTCGGCGCGTCCTTGTCGGTATCGAAGAAGAACCGCGTGCCGTCGCTGTCGACGAAGTTCCATTGTGCGTCGTATTTGGTGAGCAGCGGCATGAAGTGCGGCCGCTTCGAGCGCAGATCTTCGAAATATACGCGCGTATTGTACGAACGGCCGCCGGATTGCGTGAGCACGGCGTAGCGGCCGTCTTCAGTTACCGTGACGCTGAAGAAATAGTCTTTGTTTGCCGGATCTTGATACACCAAACGATCTGCCGATTGCGGCGAACCGAGTTTGTGGAAGTACACCTTTTGAGCGTACAGCGCCGCTTTATACGTTTCGCCGGCCGTCGGCGCGTCGTAGCGGTCGTAATAGAAGCCGCTGCCGTCTTTGAGCCAAGTCGCGCCGGAGAACTTACTCCATTGCAGCGTGTCGGGGAGATCTTTGCCCGTCGCGACGTTGCGGACGTGCCACGTTTGCCAATCGGAGCCCGCGCTTTGCGTGGAGTAGGCGATCAGCCTGCCGTCATAGGTCACGGCGCTCGGACCCAACGCCACCGTTCCGTCGCTCGAGAGCTTATTTGGATCGATCAGCACGCGCGGCGTGCCGTGCGGTCCGTTCATCGTGTACAGCACGCTTTGATTCTGCAGACCGGCGTTGTACGTGTAGAAGTAATGATTCTTCTGGTGGTACGGCGTCGTGAAGCGTTCGTAATTCACCGCGCTCTTCAACCGGGCTGCGATGACGTCACGCTGCGGAATCTGCGCGAAGTACGACTGCGTTAAACTCGCTTCTGCTTGAACCCATGCGCGCGTTTGCGCGGAGTCGATGTTTTCGAGCCACCGGTACGGATCCGCAACGGTGGTTCCGAAGTACGTGTCGGTTACGGAATCGCGCGGCGCGGGCGGATAATGCAGGGCAACCGTTTGCGCGCCGGCGGTCAGGCACGAGACTGCAAACATCGCGGCGCACAAAGAAGCGAAGCGTCGTTTCACGGGACCTCCTTGAAAGCTGACCGTCTCCCGATTGTCTTCGTAAAGCGTCCGCTCCTAGCGGTCTGCGCGGAATGCGATGCTTTGTCCAACTAGCGCGCGCAGTGTTTTGGCTTCGGCGTCACCGGCCCTATATGCGCGCAGTGTGCCATCGTTCAGGCGCAACGTGACGACGTTGCCGCGAACGGCCAGGACGGTGGCGTGGTTGACGCGCTGGGGCACCACCGCAGAGGCGGGCGCGACGTGCGCCGGCGGCCGTGTGTTCCAGCGGATCGTTACGCTCGCACTGGTCACCATATCGAGCCTGTACCCAAGCCGTGCTATTGTTAGCCAATGCGTACGGAGCGCTGGGTTCTGCTCTCGACGATCCTGGGCTCGAGCATGGTGTTCATCGACGGCTCGGTGGTGGGCGTCGCGCTCCCGGTCATGCAGCGGGAGCTGCATGCAAGCGCCGCGCAAGCGCAATGGGTTGTCGAAGGCTATCTGCTCGTACTCGGCGCGTTGATGCTGCTGGGCGGCGCGATCGCCGATCGCTACGGCCGCCGCCGGATCTTCTTGGCAGGCATCGTCATCTTCGTCGCCGCGTCGATGTGGTGCGGCGCCGCCGGCGGTATTCTAACGGCGATCGCCGCTCGCGTTGCGCAAGGCGTGGGCGGGATGCTGATGGCGCCCGCAAGTTTGGCGATCATTGCCGCGTGCTTCAAAGGCAAAGAGCGCGACCGCGCCGTCGGAATTTGGTCGGCGTTTACCGCGGTAACGACGCTGCTTAGCCCGGTACTCGGCGGCGCGCTCGTCACCGCGTTCGGATGGCGGGCGGTCTTCTTTTTGAATGCACCGATCGGCGCGCTGACCGCATTCGCAGCATGGCGGCACGTGCCCGAGTCGCGCGATGAAGAGGAACAAACGCGCCGGTTTCCCGACGTGCTGGGTTCGACGCTCATTGCGCTGGCGCTCGGAGCCATGGTGTATGCACTGACGGCTGCATCGGAGGGCGGCACCGCAACGCTCACGACCGCCATTGTCGCGTTCGCCGGCGTTGCATTGTTCGCGGCGTTTCTTTTCGCCGAACGGCGAACGCGCGATCCGATCATGCCGCTCGGCCTGTTCCGTTCGCCCGTGTTCTCAGGCGTGAATCTCGCAACGCTGTTGTTATACGGCGGCCTGAGCGGACTCTTCTATTTCTTTCCATTCGACTTGATTCAAGCACACGGCTATAGTGCGGCGCGCGCGGGTCTTGCAATGCTGCCGTTCGTCATTCCGCTCTCGGCGATCTCGCGCATTTCCGCGCGCATTCTTACGCGAACCGGTCCTCGTCTGCTGCTCGCCGGCGGAACGGCCGTCGTTGTCGCAGGGTTCGCGTTGTTCGCGGTATTACCGCGCGAATCGTACTGGAGCGGCGTCTTCCCGCCCGTCGTGCTGGTCGGCATCGGTATGGGGTTCGTGGTTGCGCCGCTCACGACGACGGTAATGAACGCGGTGCCGCAGCAGCACGTCGGCCTCGCGTCGGGCATCAACAACGCGGTCTCCCGCATAGGCGGTTTGCTGGCCATCGCCGCCGCAGGCGCGGTGCTCTGGATCGCTTTTAACACGGCACTCGCGCCACGCTTGGACGCAATTCACGCGACGTCGCAACAGCGCGCGCAGGTGGAGCGCCAGCGCACGCGCTTAGCCGGCGGAACGTATAACGACCCGCGCGTTCGCGCAGCAATTACGGGAGCTTATGATTCCGCGTTCAACGACGTCGCGCTCCTTTGCGCCGCGCTGGCCGCCGCGGCATCGGTCGCGTCGTACGCTATGCTTGGGAGCGCTTCTCCACGACGCGCTTCACAACCGACATCGCGTTGAGGGCCTTCGGAAAACCGATGTACGGAATGAGCGTCATCACGACTTCGATGATTTCGGATTCCGTCAGGCCGACGTTGAACGCGCCGTGTACGTGCGTCTCCAATTGCGCGTCGCACCCGCCCATGGTTGCCAGCGTAGAGATCGCGACGATCTCGCGGTGCTTCAAGTCCCCTTCGCGCGCGTAGATCTCGCCGAAGGCGAACTCTACGAGGTACCGCGTAAAATCCGGCGCTAGATTATCGTAGCGCGCGATCAGGTTATCCGCGACCTTATCCCCATCGACTTTGCGCAGCAACTTCTCGCCACGCTCGTACCGGTCGCTCATAATGACGTTATTCCGTCAAAGCTTCTTTAATAATGCGCTCTTGTTCGACGGCGTGGGCGCCGGGGTAGCCTTCCGAGGGTGAGGCGCGATACGGGCGGCCGACGTAGTCGATCTCCAGTTTGTCGCGCTTGCGTTCGATGAGACGGCGGCGCATGTATGCGCGCGCACCCATGTTCTTCGGCTCTTCCTGCACCCAGATCAGTTTTTTGAGATTCGGATACGTCGCGATGATCTCGTTGATTTCCGTGTACGGCAGCGGCGCAAGCAGCTCCACGCGGACGATCGCGGTCTTTTTCAGATTCGCGTGCAGTTCGTGCTGCGTGAGATCGTAGTACACTTTGCCGGTGCACAGAATCAGTCGCTCGATTTTCGAGCGGTCCTGCACACCCGGATCGTCGATGACGGGGTGGAACTTGCCGCTGGCCAGATCGTCGAGCTGCGCCGACGCGGCTTCTTGGCGCAGCAGCGATTTCGGCGTCATCACGACCAGCGGAGCCGGCTGCGGCATTGTCGCCTGCTGGCGAAGCAGATGGTAGTAGCTCGCGGCTGTTGACGGATACGCCACGCGCAGATTGCCTTCCGCCGTTAGTTGCAGGAAGCGCTCCAAACGCGCACTCGAATGCTCCGGTCCCATGCCTTCGTAGCCGTGCGGCAACAGCAGCGTCAGACGCGCGGTCTGTCCCCACTTCGCCTGGCCCGCGGCAAGGAATTGGTCCAGAATAATCTGCGCACCATTCACGAAGTCGCCGAACTGCGCTTCCCAAAGTACGAGCGCTTTCGGAACCGAGGTGCTGTAGCCGTACTCGAAGCCGAGGCACGAGTATTCGGAGAGCGGGCTGTTGTGAATCTCGAACGAAGCCTTTGCTTCGCGCAGATGCTGCATCGGGATGTAGTCCGATCCGGTTTTCGGATCGTGCAGCACCGCGTGGCGGTGGCTGAAGGTTCCGCGTTCGGTATCCTGACCGGTAATGCGGATCGGCGTGCCTTCCGAAAGCAGCGACGCAAACGCCAATGCTTCGGACATGCCCCAGTCCACAAGACCCTTCTCTGCGACGATCGCTTTGCGCCGATCGAACTGCGATTGCAGCTTCTTATTGACGGTAAATCCGTCCGGTACGCGCGCGAGCGCCTCGCTCCACGCGAGCAACTGCTCTTTGCCGGCTTTTGCAAGCGGCGCAGCTTCAACCGGTTTGAGCTCGAGTTTGGCGAGCATGCCGGCGAGATCGTGTTTGCCCTTGACGGCGCGGTGCGCTTCTTGCAAACGCGCGGTCGCGTCCGTCACCATTTCCTCGGCTTGCTCTTTGCTAATCACGCCTTGCGCGACGAGCTTGTTTGCGAAGAGTTCGCGCGCCGTCGGATGCGCTTTGATCAGCTCGTACATCGCGGGCTGCGTGTACGCCGGCTCGTCCTGCTCGTTGTGCCCGAAGCGGCGGTATCCGATGACGTCGAGCACCGTATCGCGGCCGAATTGCTTACGGAACTCCATGGCGAGATGAACGGCCCAGATGCAGGCGTCGATATCGTCCGCGTTCACGTGGATGATCGGCACGTCGAAGCCCTTGGCAAGATCCGAGGCATAGCGCGTCGAGCGGCTATCGCGCGGATCCGTCGTGAAACCGACCTGATTGTTTGCGATGATGTGCAGCGTGCCGCCGGTTTCGTACCCGGGAAGCGACTGCAGATTGAAGACTTCGGAAACGATGCCTTGACCGATGAACGCGGCGTCGCCGTGAATCAGAATCGGCGCAGCCTTCTTCACGTCTTACACGGGAATGGCGCTCGAGTGATCCGTCTGCAGCGCGCGCGTGCTGCCTTCGACCACGGGGTCGACCGCCTCCAAGTGGCTCGGATTGTTCGCAAGCGTAACGGAGATCGATTTTCCGTCCAGGCATTTGTACGTGCCGGTCGCGCCGTGGTGATATTTTACGTCGCCCGTGACATCGTCGGCGCCCACTTCGCCGCGTTGGCTCGCGGCCTCGAACTCCGCGAAGATCTCTTCATACGGCATGTTGACCGCATGCGCGATCGTTGCAAGGCGTCCGCGGTGCGCCATGCCGAGCACGGCGTTCGGCGTTCCATCGTGCGCGAGCATTTCCAAAATCTCTTCGATCATCGGGACGACGACGTCGAGGCCTTCGCCCGAAAAGGTCTTCTGCCCGAGGAACGTTTTACGCAGATAGCGTTCGAACGCTTCGACGCGCGTCAGGCGGCGCAGCACGTCGATCTGCTGTTCCTGCGTCAGCGAGATTTTGTGTTTGCCGGATTCGATGACGTCGCGCAGCCATTCGCGTTGCTCGGTGTTCGAAATATGCTCGACTTCATACGCGATCGTCGACGCGTACGTTTCGCGCAGGCGCGGCAGCACTTCGGTGAGGGTCGCGCCCGGAACTTTCACGCGCAAAACCGATGCGGGAATCGCCGATTGCAGCGCGGGCGTGAGGCCCCAGTTCGCCGGTTCCAGCGACGGATCGCCGATCGGCGGCGTGCCGAGCGGATCCAGCGTTGCGGCGAGATGGCCGTGCGTACGGTATGCCGCAACGATCGCCATGCCCGCGGCAACGGCGCGCAGCATCTCGTCGGAAGGTCCCTTCGACAAGCTCTCGCCTTCGGCGGGCTTACTCATGACGCCGGCGGACACGATCGTGGGCATCGCCGATGTTTGCGTTTGCGGAAGCGTACCGATCTGCAGGCCGAGCGCGGCGAAGATTCGATCGTAGAAGCCCTCTTTACCTTGCAGCAGCTCGTCGACGCGCTTGAGGTATTCGCCCGATTGCGCACCCTGAATCACGCGGTGATCGTACGTGGACGTCATCTGCATGATCTTGCTGATGCCGAGCTGCTTGAGCGCGGCTTCGTTCGCGCTGCCGAATCCCGGCGGATAGCCGATCGCACCGGCGGCGATGATCGCGCCTTGTCCCGCCATCAGTCGCGGCACGGAAGCAGCGGTGCCGATGCCGCCCGGATTAGTGAGCGTGAACGACGCGCCTTGCAGTTCGTCCGCGGAAAGTTTATTGTCGCGCGCCTTTGCGACCAGCTCTTCGTACTTCCCGCGGAAGCCGGTGAAATCGAGCGATGCCGCGTTTTTGATCACCGGAACGATCAGGAAGCGCGTGCCGTCCTTACGTTCCGCGTCAACGGCAAGACCCAAGTGCACGCCGGGTTCCACACGCACCGGTTTGTCGCCGTCGCGCCGGAAATGATTCGTGATGAACGGCAATTCGCTCGCCGCGCGCACGAGCGCGTACGCAAGAATGTGCGTGAACGAAATCTTCTCGGATCGGCCCGCGGCTTTAATGGCGCCGTTCAATTCTTTGCGGCGCGCGTCCATCACGTCGACGGCGAGCGTGCGGAAACTCGTCGCAGTCGGAATCGTGAGGCTCTGCTCCATGTAGCCCGCAAGCGCGGCGGCAGGCCCTTTGAGCTGCGTCACCTTTGCTTCGGCGGAGACCGGCGGAAGCTGCGGTTGGGGCGCGGCGCTCGTTGCGCTCGCGGCGGGGAGCGACGGCGCCTGCGTCATGACGTCTTCACGCAGCACCAATCCCTGCGGACCGCTGCCTTTCACGCGCGTAATATCGACGTGCAGTTTGCGCGCGAGACGGCGCGCTTGCGGCGTCGCGAAATTCTCTCCGGCGGTGAGTGGCGCGGCGGGCGCAGTTGCGCCGTTTGAAACGGCTGGACGCGCCGGCACCGCAGTTGCAGGCGCGGCCGCACGCGGGACACTGCCCGCGACCGGCGCAGCAGCGTTGGCATCGATCTCGGCGAGCGCGGCGCCGACGGCAACCGTCGCGCCTTCTGCGGCGAGCACTTTCACAATCACGCCGCTCGCGGTTGCGGGCACTTCGACGTCGACTTTATCGGTCGTGACGTTGACGATCGGATCGCCTTCGTTGACGAAATCGCCTTCGCGCTTTTGCCATTCAACGATCGAGCCTTCCGTCACGGACTCGCCCATCTCGGGCAGCGTTACCGTGATGATTTTCGGCGGACCGGACGGTGCCGGAGCCGCAGGTTTCGCGGCCGGTGCTGACGCTGCAGCACCGTTCCCCGATTTTGCGGTCGTGTCGATCTCGGCCAGCACGGCGCCTACGCCGACGGTGTCGCCTTCCGCTACGAGAATCTGCTTGATGACGCCGGACGCGGTCGCCGGAACCTCGACGTCGACTTTATCGGTGGTCACCTCGACGAGGGGATCGCCCTCGGAGACGAACTCGCCGACCTTCTTGCGCCATTCGACGATGGAGCCTTCGGTGACCGACTCGCCCATCTCGGGGAGCGTGACTTGAACCATCGTGTCCGGCACTAAAGAACTCCGTTGCGTTTACTTCTAAGGAAAAGGGCGGTCTGGGCTGCTTTCACAGGCATCCGGTATCCTCATCTTAGCCGGGCATCCGGTTCCCTCCAATGATGGTTAGAAGCAAGATTTATGCTCTCAAAGGCATGAATACCCCTAAAACATGGAATTGCAGCAACTCGAGTATTTTCGGGTCGTCGCCCGTACGCAGCACGTCACCCAAGCCGCCGAAGAGCTGGGCATCACGCAGCCGGCCTTGAGCCGGGCGATGGCAAGACTTGAGCGCGACCTGGGCGCCGCACTTTTCGACCACCGCGGACGCTCCGTCAAACTCAACCGGTACGGCGAGGCGTTTCTGCGGCACGTCGAACGCGCGCTCGGGGCAATCGAGGAGGGCCGCCGCGAGTTGACCGATCTCTCGGATCGCGACGCGGGCGTTATCGCCTTCGGCTTCGCGCACGCGCTGGGCACGCGCGTCGTGCCCGATCTCATCGCCGCATTCCGGCAGCAGCATCCGCGCGCGCGTTTTCAACTGCTGCAAAACGCCTCGCACATTATTCTTGCCGAGCTCGAGGCCGGCGACGTCGATCTCGCTCTCGTTTCGCCGGTTCCGCCTACGAGCGAGCGCATCGAATCGATCGAGCTTGCGTCGGAAGAACTCTTTCTCGTCGTGCCCCACGACCATCGTCTTGCGAAACGCCGCACCGTGCGGCTTGCCGAATTGCGCGACGATACGTTCGTGTGTTTACGCCAAGGCTACGGACTGCGCACGCTCACGGACCACTTCTGCGCGCAAGCCGGTTTTGCGCCGAAGATCGCCTTCGAAGGCGAGGAGATCGCAACGCTGCGCGGTCTGGTTGCAGTGGGCCTGGGCGTCGCGATTATACCGGCGGCCGGATCGCCGTCCGAATCCACGCCTCCGCAGTTGCGCATCACCGAACCCGTCTGCCGCCGCAGCATCGGCTTAATGTGGGAGCCCGCGCGCTATCAGCCCGAACTCACGCAACAATTCCGCCACCATATCATCGCGAGCTTCCGCGGCGAAACTCTTCTAAGCGATGTGCGCGTAATGGGCGATAGCGAGACTGCTTAGAGCGATCAGCACCCACAAGATGAAGCCGAGCGCGAGTGGGCGAGCGCCGGCGGCACGGATTGCACGCGCGTTTGCGGAAAGACCGACGCCCGTGAGCGCGACCACGATCAGGAACAGCGCGAGCGCCGTGATGACGGGGTGCACCGCAGCCGGAATGACGTGCGCGGTATTGATGACCGCCGCGAGCACGAACCACAAAATGAACCATGGCACGATCTTGCTCAAGTCGACGCCCTCACCGCTCGAACGCGCGTGCCAGATGCGCTTGCCGGCATAAAACAGCACGATTGGAATGATGAGCGTGGTGCGCGTAAGCTTCACGATCACCGCTTCGTTTCCGGCGGCGTGGCCATACACAAAACCGGCGGCGACCACCGACGAGGTGTCGTTGATCGCCGTACCGGCCCATAAGCCGAACGCGTGTTGCGAGAGCGCAAGCAAATGCCCGATCCACGGGAACGTCAGCACCGCGGCAATGTTGAACAAAAAGACGGTCGAGATCGCGTAGGCGACATCCGCCTCGTTCACGTCGATGACGCTCGATAAAGCGGCGATCGCAGACCCGCCGCAGATCGTCGTACCGACGCCCAGCAGACGGCGCAGATCGCGATCGATGCCGAGCAGTCTTCCGAACACGTACGCAGCCGTAAGGGTAATCGCCAGCGTGCCGAGCATGACGGGCAACGAATGCAAACCGCTGCCCACGACTTCGCCCAGTTCCAAATTTGCGCCGAGCAAAACGATCGAGAGCTGCAAGATCTGCTTGCTCGCGAATTTGATCCCCGGGGCGAACGCGGCGGGCGGTTTGCGAACGAGCGCGACAATCATACCGATCACGATGCCGAACACCGGGCCGCCGACAAGCGGTACTGCGCGGCCCAACGCAAACGCTACAGCGGCGATCGCGACACACAGCGCAAGTCCCGGCAGCGCGCCCCAATTTCGACTTACGCTAAGGCGCGTTGCGCTTTCCAAAGAGCGGCCTCCCGTTGATAGTCTTCGAAGCCGCATTTTTGGTAAATCCGGCGCGGAAAATCGTCGCGCTTTGCGACGATGATAAGCTCGGTGACGGTCCAATCGTGTAGTGCGGCCGCTCCTGCAGCGCAAATCAGCGCGCGTGCAACGCCCCGGTTACGGTAACTGGGATGGACCGTAACGTCTTGAAAGCGCGCGAGTCCGGCACCCGCTTTGAACACCCCGCAACTTCCGGCGAGCCGGCCACCGTCAAAGGCGCCGAACCACGCGCCGATGCGTGCGGCAATGTCGCGATGGTGTGCGATTTGCCGTTCTTTGAACACGCGATACTCGGACGCGTCGTGTATGGCGGGCATCGCCGCCATCTGCATCTCGAGCTGTTCACCCCAATCGCCGTCATCCGCAAAGCGACGGATCGTCAGGCCGGGCGGCGCATCGAACGTCGCGACGGCACGCGCGCGCATCACCGAGTGATCTTCAAGCGTAAACCCGTTCGCCACGAATTCTTCCGAGGCACCGGTGCCTTCGGACGCGCCGAATGCGAACGCCGCATGGCGCACCTGCGGATCGCCGCCGAACGCGTCTTCGAAATCGCGCAGCCATACCGGCATATCGCCGCTGCGCGGGGCGCGATCGTAGATCAGCAGATTGCCCATGTAATAGGTGGGGTTCTGTGATGTGCGAAGCACGGCGTACCGCGGACCGTACGAGATGCTCGTGCGGCCCGCATTGATCGCCAGTTCGGTGCGAATCCCCAGCGGAAGCGGACGTGAATCAGAAGTAGCTTGCACGCTCGGCTGGAAACGCAATAACGGCGTTTTTATCGAATTTCGGGCGCGAGTGGCTAAGCACGTATACGGAAACGTCGTACGCTTCTTGATCGCTCAGCGTGCCGGGCGCATTCTGCGGCATGTTATAGCGCACGAATCCGGCCATCGTGTACAAGCGGTGCATTCCCGCGCCGCCGTTGAACGATGTGCTTCCCCATAGCGGCGGAAACGCGGGACCGCTACCGGCGCCGTTTGCGGCATGGCACGAGGAGCACTTCTGCGTGTAGATCTGCTGCCCGCGGTGCGGATCCGGCTTTTGCGGCGGATCGAATTTCGCCAGGCGTGTTTGCGGATCGGGCGTCGCGCCAATCTGTGTGCCGCGCGAAAGATACGTGATGTACGCCACCATGGCGAGCATCTCGCGGCTGTTATACGCAGGGGGATGACCGTTCATGCTGTAGAGAAAACATTCCGCGAGGCGGTCTTGCAGCGCAATGAACCGCTTCGCGCGCTTATTCCATTGCGGAAACTGCGCGGCGATGCCGGCGAAACTTCCGCCGCGCGCTTTCGTACCGCCGTTTACGTGGCACGCCGAGCAATCCATGTTTGCCGTCACGTAGGGTTTTAAATGCGCGCGCGTGTTGACGATCAGTTCGTGCCCGTACGCAATGAGCTCGCCCTGCGCGCCCTTGGGAAGCGACGACGGATCGAACGTCGCGGCCGCAGCAGGCTGAGCCGCTCCGCTTTCGCTACCGCCTCCGCCGCATGCCGCCAGCGCGGCGCACGCAGCCAGCACGAGAACCGCCACGGCTTTGTTCATGCCATCGCCAGGGTAATGTACGAATAGTTGAAGCGCTGCTGCAGCACCGCGATCGTCGCGACCATCGACGGCACGACGTGCGTGCCCGCAATCAAATGCGTGAGAATGTCGCCGGCAACTTGCGGTGCGGTCATCCCCGCCGGAGCAAAGCCGCCTTTGACCAAATTGCGCGCTTGCTCTTCAACAGCCGTATGGCATGTTAAAAATACGACGCCGCGGCTTTGCAGCGTTTCGATCGACGTATCCTGATAAATGCTGTCTTCCGAATCGGGATCGCCGTTCTTATCCAGCGCTTTCGACGGTTTTAAAAAGATGTTGGACGTCACGTCGGCACCTTTGGCATCTTTGGTTTTGAACGCTTCGCCGATGCGGTACTTGCTCCACAGATAGTCCGAGTACGTGTACGCGCTCGACGGCCCGTGCGGCGCAATCGCCATGCTGATGCGTCCCGGCGCGTAGCCGTAACCGAATTGCAGGCCGTTCAACGCGTTCTTCACGTTGTTGAACATCGCCGGATGAAATGCGACGGCTTCCCATACTTGCCGGATATCCGCGGGCCGTCCGACGATCTTCGCGAACTCCGCTTCGTTGAAGTCGGCTTTGCGCTCTACGAGATGCGCTCCGCCCGGAACACTTTCGGCCGCGCCGGCAAGGCCGCCGGAAAGCGCGGCGAGCGATGCGGAGCTGACAAGGAACGAACTGCGTTTCATGCGGCGTGTACTCCTATTTCGGTTCGCCGAAGCCGTACGCCCGATACACCGCGCGCGCAGCCGGCGTGGTAAGGAATTCGACGAACGCCTTGGCGAGAGCGGGATGCGGGGCCTCCCTCACCT
>JAICWY010000012.1 GCA_025934645.1 Vulcanimicrobiia bacterium | reverse complement strand
GCGGCCGGCGGATTGGTTTGGAAGTCGATTTTGAATGCCGGCGTGCCGTTCGATGCGATACCCACGACGGGCGCGGCGAGGTGATAGGCCACCGTGTCGTTCACAAGCGCCTGTCCGTTCACGGTGACCAGGGCCGATCCGTCCGGCTGAATGCTCGTCTGCGTAGACACGTACTGGGAGACTTGATCGATCAGCTGATCTCGCTGATCCTTCAGCGTGTTCGGATTGTCACCGACGGCCGTGGAAGCGCGGATCTGTCCGTTGAGCGCCGCTATTTGATCCAGCAAACCGTTCACCTTGCCGACGATCGCGCCGGCTTGCTGCAGCACTTGGCTCTTCTGCTGCGCGACGGTGTCCGAGCTTTGATTGAGCGCCTGCGCGAGCGCCTGCGCGGCGGCAAGCACGTTCGCGCGCGCGCTCGTCGAGCCGGTTCCGGCTTGATTCACGAGCTGCGCGACAGCCGTTTGGAACGAGGTGAAATACGAGTTCAGGCCGTTGTTGGGTTCGCCGAGCGAGGCCTGCAACGCCGTGAGCGAGCCTTGCTGCGTCGAGAAAAAGTTCTGCGAAGCCGACGCGCCGCGGAAGAGCGCGTCGTAGGAATCCTGGTGAATGCGCTGCACGCTGGCAACGATGGATCCATTGCCGTAGGTGCCGGCGAAATGCGCGGACGTAAACGGCGATCCGGCCACGGCCGGCATCTGCGCCAAATTCACGACCTGGCGGGAGGCGCCGGGGGTATTCACGTTCGCAATGTTGTCCGACGTAACGTCCGCCGCTTGTTGGAACGACGAGAGGGCGTTACCCAGAACGCCGATCCCGAAGAAACTGCCTAATCCGCTCATACTTGGCTGCTCACAAGGACGCTCGCACCAGGTGGTGCGACGTAGCCGCGGCGTTTATAGACGCCCGTGCGTTCGGTCATCGTTTCCTGCAACTTCGCGGTCGTTTTGACCAGGCGGTCCAATCCGGCAAGAATCAGCGACTTGTTGTTGCCGATCGTGATGCCGAGCGAGATGGATCCGTAGGTGAGCTCCGCGAGGCGCTGATTGAACTCGCCGGCCAACTGCCGCGGCGCATACGCGCAGACTTGCTGCAGCGTAAGCGTTCCGAAGCCGCGCACCTGCATGCCGCGCCGGATCGACGAGGCGTTCTGATGCGCGCTTCGCGCGTCGTTCAAATCTTTGTCGGCCGCCACGATGGTCTCGGGCAAGCCGTCCACCAGCACCTGCGTCAACTGCATTGCCGCCGCATTCAGCCGCTGCAGAGCCACAGACTCGTCGCGCAGCGCCGCGCCGAATGCTTCCCAAGAATCGCTCACGGTTCCAACTCCTTCGGAACTTGCGTTTTAGATTCGCGCGACGCGTCGGAGAGCACGCTCTGTTTGAGCTGTTCTTCCAACACGCGCGCGATGCCGAACGAGCCGCTCTGGGCAACCGCCTGCGAGCGCTGTTCGTCGAGCATCGTTTGAAACGTGTCTTCCGCGCCGGACTCTTTGCCGAAGATCGATTGCTTCGGCACGGTGTCACGCATCGCGGTGAAGAGCATGTCGAGAAAGACGCCTTCCAGCTGCGTGGCGGCTTTGTGCAAGCCCTCAAGCGCTTTCTTCTGCGCGGGCGTGTACTGCGGCGGCTGAACGCCTTGAATGCCCGTTTGCGCCTTCTCGATGCTCATTACTGAATCTCCAGATCCGCTTGCAACGCGCCCGCTTCGCGCAGCGCCTGCACGATAGCGATCAAATCGCGGGGGCTTACGCCCATCGTGTTGAGCGCGCGCACGACGGATTGCAGCGTGGCAGCACCGGCGACGAACGTGAGCTGACGCTTCTCTTCTTGCACCTTCACGTGCGTGTTCGTTTGGCTGCCGCCGCCGGTTTGGCTGAACGAGGCCGGAACGAACTTGTTGTCTTGCGTGATCGTGATCGAGAGATTGCCGTGCGCGATCGCGCAGGGCGCGAGTTTGATGTTGCCGCCGAACACGATCGTGCCGGTACGCTCGTTCATCACGACTTTGGCAAGTTCGTCTTGCGTCAGGGAAACGTCGCTGGCGTCGGCCAGAAACTGCACCGGATTGTTATTGTAGGCACCGGGCAGGTGAACGTGAACGGTTTCCGCGTCGAGCGCGCCGGCCGTGCCGCCGCCGAAGCGGTGGTTGAGCGCCGTCGCAAGATTGGCGGCCGTCTTGAAGTCCGGCGTCGTCAGCACGTAATTAAAGCCGTCGCCGCTCTGAATCGGCGTGACCATGTCGCGCGCGATCACGGCGCCGTTCGGAATGCGTCCGGCCGTCGTATGGTTTTTGGTCGTGCTCGTGGCGTCGAAGCCGGCCGAAAAACCGCCGATCGAGAGCGGCCCTTGCGCCGTCGCGTACACCAGGTTGTTCGCCGCTTTGAGCTCTGTGAGCACGAGCGTGCCTCCCTGCAAGCTGCTCGAGTCGCCCATCGCGGACACCGTCACGTCGACGTTGTCGCCCGAATGCGCGAACGCCGGTAGCGTCGCCGTAACGATGACCGCCGCAACGTCCCGCGTGCGCACTTCATTGCTGGTGGTCGAAAGTCCGAACGACTGCAGCACGTTTTGAATCGTCTGGCTCGTGAAGAGCACCGACGTCGAATCGCCCGTGCCGTTGAGGCCGGTCACGATGCCGTAGCCGACGAGCTGGTTTCCGGTCACGCCCTGCACGTGCGCGACGTCTTTCACCAGCACGCTGGTGGCCGACGCCGGCTGCGCGGTAAATCCGGCAGCGAGCAGTGCGGCAACGAGTGAGAGTGCGATCGATTTGACGAGCGTCATCTTAGAATAACCATCCCAGAATGCGGCGGACTAGGCCGACGTTCTTCTCTTGAAAATTTCCGCTGAACGTGCCTTGCACGTTGGCGATACGTGAGCCCAGTACGGTGTCGCCCGAGTCGATGTCTTCAGGACGCACGAGGCCGGTCACGTGCAGCACTTGATTCTGACCGTTCACAATCAGATGTTGATCGCCGGCAATTTCGAGCGCGCCGCTGGGCAGTACACCGACGACCGTCGCTTCCATGTCGCTTACGAACGTGGTTGCGCCGTTTTCCGTCTTCGAACTCTGCGTGCCGGTTTGTCCGCCGATTGATGAGGGGATCCGCAGAAACCCGAGCGAGAAGTTGCCCGTGCCGCCGGGCGCGCCGACGTTGAACTGCTTGCTGTTGTTGACTACGTCGCTGCTCGTGCTCTGCACGGCGAAGTTGAACTGCACGTGCAGCAAATCGCCGATCTGCGATGCGCGGTGATCCGGTCCCAAACGCAATGGATGCCCCGGCGCGGACGGTGCCGGCGGAGCGACGTAGAGCGTGTCGGCCAGCGCGCTCGCCGGCAACACCGAAATCAACAGTGCGATTGCAAAACGTTTCACGGCGTATCGCCTCCGGAGATGTCGAGCTCCACCGTTCCGGGCCCGGTCACGGTACCCGAGAGCGATTTATGCGTCGAGGGGTTGTAGACGAAAACTTGATCGCCGATGCCGCCGCCGGTGCGCGCGATCGCATCGGCGCTGATGATGACGCCGCTGTCGCGAACCAAGAAGACGATGGTCGAACCGGCCTTGACGATTTGATTCACCGAGGTCGCATTGATGCGAACCGGTTGACCTTTGAGCACGGCGCTCTCGATCCGGCGTCCCACCAGCGCGTCGGTACCATTCGACGGCACGCCCGCGAAGGGCACGCGGGCCATCACGAGATCGTCTTGCGAGAGCACGGTTCCGGCAACCAGGTCGCGCGATGCGACGGCCGTCTCGACGTACTGCTGCACGCGATAACCAACCATGACGGTCCGATCCGCTTTGCCGTCGACGTCGATCTCGACCGGCACGTTCACGAACGAGGTCGATCCCAGCGGGCTACCGGCGCGAATTGCAATGCGGCCTTCCGAAACGAGCTGATCCGGCACCATCGAAACCGGCACGAACGCTTGATCCGCATCGTGCGCGACATTTGCCAGTTCTTTGTACGCGATCGCCGCGATGCGCTTGCCGCTGACCTTTTGGGCAGCAAAGCCCTGCGCGCGCGCACCGAGCGGTGCGAGCGCGACGAGGACGACGGCAGCGACCGCGAGGGCGCGCATTAGCCTTGCTTCATCTGCACCGCGGTGCTGAGCATCTGATCCGCGGCGCTAATGGATTTGGAGTTCGCTTCAAAGGCGCGCTGTGCGACGATCATGTTCACGATCTCTTGCACGACTTGCACGTTCGAGTTTTCCAGGTAACCGTTTTGCAGCGATCCCGTGCCGTTCAGGCCCGGCTGCGCCACCACAGGCGTACCGGATGCACCGGTTTGAGTGTAGAGATTATGTCCGCCCAGCGGCGAGAGGCCGGCGGGATTGACGAAGCGTGCGAGCTGAATCTGTCCGAGCTGTTGCGGCTGCGTCGAACCGGGGACGACCGCCGTCACCGTGCCGTCTTGGCCGATCGAGACTTGCTGCGCGTTCTGCGGAATCGTGATTTGCGGCTGCACGAAGTAGCCGTCGGCCGTCACCATCGCGCCGTTCGCGTCCTGCTTGAACGATCCGTCGCGCGTGTATGCCGTCGTGCCGTCGGGCATCGTTACTTGGAAGAACCCGTCGCCTTCGATCGCCACGTCGAGCGGATTGCCGGTCTGCGTCAGATTGCCTTGGGTGAAGATCTTTTCCGACGATCCGACTTTCACGCCCAGACCGACTTCTTGTCCGACCGGAACCACGCTCGCGCCGACCGGCGTTCCCGGCGCGCGCATTTGCTGGTATACCAAGTCTTGAAAGCGCGCTTCGTTGCGGCGGAAGCCCGTGGTGTTGACGTTCGCGAGGTTGTTGGAGATGGTGTCCATGTTGAACTGCTGGGCTTCCATCCCGCTCGCGGCGGTGAAGAGTGCTCGCATCATTGCGGTTGGGCTCCTTTATTGCCCGGTCGACTTCGCGACCGCTTGGATCGCGTAGCCGTTGGCGGTGTCTTGCGTTTGAATCACTTTTTGATTGGCTTCGAACCAGCGCTGCGCCGTAATCAGATCGACCATCGAGCGCACGACGTTTGCGTTGCTGCGCTCCAGATAGCCCTGATTCACCGACGAGGCTGCGTCGATCGCGGGACGTCCTGCGCCGGTGTCCACGAATTGGTTATCGCCTTCGGGACGTACGGCCGCGAGATTTTGAAAGTTCACGATGCGCAGTTGATCGACGACCGCGCCGTTCTGGCGCACGGTGCCGTCTTCCGCGATGCGCACATCGCCCGGCTGTAATTGCACCGCACCGCTGCGGCCGATGACGCGGTTACCGTCGCTGGTGACCAAGTAGCCTTGCGGGTCGCGAGCGAACTGGCCGTCGCGTGTGTAGCGGATGCCTTGCGGCGTCTGCAGCGTGAAGAATCCGCGCCCCATGATGCCGAGATCCAGCGAGTTGCCGGTGTTCTCGAGGCTGCCTTGTTCGAAGACGGCCGGCGTGTCGAGCACTTGCGCGCCCGTGCCGAGCTGACCGACGAACTGCGCCGACGGAACGCCTTTGCCCGGCGCGCCGCCCGGCTGCGTTTGCAGCGCGAACACGCCCAGTTCCGGTGCCGACTGCACTTGCATGAGCGTGCGCTTGAAGCCGCTGGTGTTCACGTTCGCGAGGTTGTTCGCGATCGTGTCTGCCTGCGATTGCGCTACCAGCGCTCCGGACGCTGCCGTATAGAGCCCTCGTACCAAAGAAAAAACCTCCGCACGGACGGGTGTACTCGGCGATAGGCCTCGTACTGCCGGAACCGTCAATCAGTCGGGCCCCGGCCGCGGCTTCCACCCCGTGCGAAGGGTAGTCCGGCCGCGTTCCTTATCTACATCGTCCGCTTGCTCTTCAGACTTTAGGCTCGCGCAGGTTTGTGGAGTACGGCTGCTGAGGAGCGGGGATGGGCGGTTCGGGACCGGCCGTCAATCGACATCGTGTCGATTGTCCTCGCGCTGCATTTTCGGCAGAACAAGTTTTGTATCGGCCATCCATGGCCGGGCCGAAAATGCAGAGCGTCCCGAACCACCCACCCCCACCCCTCACCAGCCTCGTGCCATGCCAAGCGCTGTACCGCGAATGGCATTACTGCTGGCATCGTGGGCGTGGTCAACGACATTATCATCGTGAGCCTGTCGAACGATCCCCGAGCTTGTCGAGGAGCCGCGGCGTTTGTGGCTACAGCTCTTTGAAGGCGTAGCTGTAGTCTTTGAGTTGGGGCCAGAGTTTGGGGAGCGGGGTTTTGATTCCGCGGCAGAGGATGATTGGGAGATTGTCTTCGTACGGCATGGCGTATTGGTTGTGGAAGACCGTGACGATTTTGGCTGACTTGAAGCGTTTGAGATCGGTCTTGAGATCGCCGTTCACGTCGATCGTGACGTTGCCCGTATAGCCGCGCGGGCCCCAGATCCAGTAGTTGTTGTTGCCGCTTAGGGCCGGCGGAAGGCCGTATTCCTTGCCGTAGAGATCGATGGCCGATGCTTCGCCGAAATTGCTCGTGAAGATGGCGGCTTGGGCGCGATCCGCGTCGGGGAGATCGTTGTAGACTTGGGCGACGGTTTGCGTGAGTTCCGGCCATCCGGTCATGTCCGCAAAGTATTGGATCGGCGTCGCGCTGCTCTTGACGTGCATGACGTGGAATTTGATGTTGCCGGCGCGCGTGACGAACTGCTGGTACGCAACCTCTTTTTGGATCGGAAGAATCGGCATGACAAAAGGTAACGACGGGATTGCGAAGAGCAGGATGAGCGCGGGTACGGCGGTTTTCCAGGCAGGGCGCTTGGACGCCCACGTTTCGATGGGTAGCGCGCCTGCTGCGATGAGAATCGGATAGACCGGTGCGGGATAGTAATTCTTTGCCTTAAGCGCCGTCATGATCGTGATGAGGATCGCGTACGTCCAGCCGAGCCAGCGAAGTTCGCGGTGTTTGAAGAAATAGACCAAACCCGCGATCCAAACGATCGAGAGCAGCGGACTCATCACGATGATCTGCTGGATCGGCAGCGGAGGCCATTCCATCAGGTATTTGCCGTAGTCGTTGCGCAGCAATTGCAGCATCGGCAAGCCGTGTGCAACTTGCCACCAGATGTTGGGCGCCATGATTGCGAGCGCGATAAGAACGCCGCCCGCGAACCAGCGGTTGGCCATGATGCGGCGCTGCGGCGTGAGCAGCAATCCGCCGATCAGCGCGAAGATGAAAAATGCGACGCTGTACTTGGCCATGCCCGCGACGCCGGTCAGAAAACCAACCCACAGCCACCATCGCGGATGCAAACCTTTTGCGATGCGTAAAGCGTAGAGCGCAATGAGCGGCCAGAGCCAGACTTGCAGCGTGTCCGGCGAGAAGCGCATGCCGGCGGTGATGAGTTCGGGCGAGAAAAGCGTCACCATAGCTGCGACGATCTGGGCGAAAACGCCGCCGCCTAATTCGAGCGCCAGACGTGCCGCCACGTAGACGCTAAATGCGGCGAACACCGCGGGGATCACCCGCAGTGCGAAAAGCGAAATACCGAATGCCTGCGAGAATGCGGAAAGCAGCGGCACGATCGGCGGCTGATCGACGTACCCGATGGCCGGATGCCGGCCACAAATAATGAAATAGAGTTCGTCCCGGAAAAAGCCGTAATGCGGATTGGCGAGCGCGTGCAATAGGAGTGTAACGGCCGCGGCGATGAGCGGAACGCCCCGCTCGAGAGCGAGCGCAGCCTCGCTTCCGCGCGCGCGTTCTCTTGCTATAGGGCGGTCGAGCAGCATGCCTCGTTGTTTACCCTGCCCCCCGGAAAACCTATTCCGGGCTCAGAGCCGCCCGCCGTCCAGCGCTGCGAGCGCGTCAGCCTCCGTTGCGAAGCGCACGAAGTGGCTTTGCTCGATCGTTACGTCGGCGCCGCCTGAGAAGATCGCGTACCTGCCGCCGTAGTGATGGGTCTCCTCTACGATCGTCCAATACGCGGGCAACACTTGTGCGCGCTGATCGGCCACGGTGCCCGAGCGCGCGTAGCGGGGCATGACCACCGGCGAGTACGCCATCGAAACCACGTCGCCGTCGGAATCGAGCGCGAATGTGCCGTCGCCGTGAGCGGCGTCTCGAACGAGCGCCCGGAAGCGGACGGTGCGCGCATCGGCCAGTTCGTACGTATATTCGTTCAGATGCGCGGGATCGAAGGGGCGCGCGAAGACGTCGAGCGGCGCCGGATGCTCGTATGAAGCGGCCGTCTGCGCTTTCGTCTGCGCGTCCGTTTCTTTGCCGCCCACTTCCTGGTGCAAAATGCGCACTTTAACAAGGCGGCCGTCCTCGTAAACGCCGGCGAACTCCATCTCGTCGTGGCGGCGATACGGGCCCGCGTGCACGTCGAACACCCGGTGCAGGCGGAAGCCGACGACGCCCCGCTCGAATCGCTGCGTACGCTCGGCGGCGAGCACGACCAGCGCGGGCACGGCTGCGGCAAACGCAATCATGGCCTGGTGGGTTTCGGGAGGCGCGCGACGTAACCCCCGGTTATGTCGCTTCGCGGACTTGTCGCCATCATTACCGGTGCGTCCGGCGGAATCGGCTCCGCGACCGCGCGCGCGTTTGCAGCCGCCGGCTGCAACGTCGTTCTGGCCGCGCTCGACGACGAGGCCCTGGATCGAACGTATCGCGAGATGCAGCAGTTCGGCGTTCGAACCCTCGCAATTCCGACCGACGTAACGAACCGCGCTCAAATCGACGCGCTCGTGGAACGCACGATGCGCGAATTCGGGCGGATCGACGTGCTTGCCAACGTCGCCGGAATTGGTTCGAGCCCATCTATCTGTGATAGCACCGACGAAGAGTTGGAACGCGTGATCGCCGTGAATCTTCTGGGCTCGGCGCGGCTGATCCACGCGGTTCTGCCCGTGATGAAAGCGCAGCGCAGCGGTTCCATCATCAATGTCGGTTCCATCGCCGGCGAGATCGCGCTCATGGGCATTTATAGCGCGTCCAAATTCGGCGTGCGCGGCCTTACCGACACGGTGCGCCGCGAGGTGCGCTCGTACAACATCGGCGTCACGCTGCTGCAGCCGGGCTTCGTACGCACGGCAATGAATGCTGCAATGGGTGACGGGCTTCCCGGACCGGAGATCGTCGCAAACGCGATCGTGAAAGCCGCCGTGCGCCCGCGCCGCGGGCGCATCGTTCCGTTTTTCTATCACCTTCCGGTGTTTTTAACGAAATCGTTTCCCGCACTGACCGACGCCGTGCTCGGCAACGCGCGCATCCAACAGCGCCTCAACCGCGACGCGCGCGCGGCCCGCGCGGCGGCACGGCAAGCCGACGAGTGAGGCATCATGCAAACGCAGCGTGTCCGGATCGGGTCGGACGAACACAAGCAGCTCTTCTGCCGCTCTTTCATCGATACGCACGATGCTTACGATCCGGCCTCACTCCCGTGGCCCGACCTGGACGATGCTTCACTCAACCGTTTGCGCGCGGTGCCGTTCTGGGGAACGGCGCTGCAGATCGAACGTAACGCCGGCTTTTTAGTCAACGCGTTCGCGCAACAACTTGCGGACCCGCTGATCCGGCAAGCGATCGCGCTGCAAGGCTTTGAAGAGAACCGTCACGCGCTCATGATCGGCACGCTGGTCGAGCGTTACGGACTCGAGGCGCCCATCGACACGACGCTTCCCGCGCCGACAAAACGCGCGTTCATCGACTTCGGCTACAACGAGTGTTTGGATTCGTTCTTCGGTTTCGGCATTTTCCGGCTCGCGCGGCAAGCCGGCGTGTTGCCGCTCGATCTCATCGCGCTCTTCGCGCGCGTGCTGCACGAAGAGGCGCGGCATATCGTTTTCTTCGTAAATTGGATAGCGTACGATCGCGCCAAGCGTGGCTACGGCGCGCCGGTTCTGCAAAGCCCGGCGACCGCGATCGGTTATGTGCGCTCGCTCCGGCGCCTCATCGGCCTTGCCCGTGGCGGGCGCGACAACGCAGAGTCGAAGAAATTCGGTGAGGCGTTCAACGAGGTGAGTTTCGCGAATCTCACGCTGCGCGAATTCGTGGCGTCGTGCCTGATCGAAAACGACGCCGTAATGGCGCCGCTCGACCCCCGCTTATTGCGTCCGCGCGTGATCCCGGCGATCGCGCGCTTCGCCTTACGTTTCATGCCGGCTCCTAAAACGGAACCGACGGCCGAATCGGCCTAAACCTGCATTCGCGAAATTTCGGTATACGCGTCCAGCAGTTTGTTGCGGATCGCCAGCGTGAACTGCATGGCCAGATTCGCTTCTTCCACCGACGTGACGACGTGGCTCACGTCGTTGGTCTTTCCGCTCGCCAGATCGCGCGTGGCTTGGTCAGAGGCCGACACCTTCGTGTTGACGTCGTCGAGCATCGACTTGACCGTATCTTTGAACGATGCGCCGCCGGTGGCGGAGACGCCGCCGGGAATCGCTTCGGTTTTCGGTTCGGCGCCGGCGGCGATATCCGGAACGAAGGTTCCGGGAATCGCATTGCTCATCGCGGCGTTGTACGCAGACGAAATATCCATGTGAATCCTTACGAGCGCAGCAGATTGAGCGCGGCGTTGGTCATGTTGCGCGATTCTTGAATCGCGGAAACGTTGGCTTCATAGGCGCGGGAAGCGGCCATCATGTCGACCATTTCTTTGACGACCGAGACGTTCGGATAGTGCACGTAGCCGCGCGGGTCCGCGTCCGGATTGCTCGGATCGAAGACGAGCCGGTCGGGGCTGTTGTCTTGCACGATCCCCAGCGCTTGCACGCCGCCGCCGCCCGCCGCGGTTTCACCGGGCGTGCCGTCGCCCTCGCCGTTTCCCTTCTCGGAGAACACGACGAGTTGGCGTTTGAAGGCGCCGCCGCCGGGCGCGTGCGTGGTGTTCGCGTTCGCGATGTTGTTCGCGATCACGTCCATCGCCAGGCGCTCCGCCGAAAGGCCCGAGGCGCTGATCTCGATCGAGTTATAGAAACCCATTATTTCGGCTGCTCCGTAATGGCCTCGCGCAGACGCATGAACTGCACCTGCAGCAGCTGCGACATCGTTTGGGAGTATCCGGAATTCTCGGAGAGATGCGCCATCTCTTGATCCACGTCCACGTTGCTGCCGTCGACGCGCATCTGATCCGTGTCGTCGACCTGCATCTGCGGCGCGAACGTCTGCGGTGTATCCGCGTTGACGCCGAATTGGCGATCCGAATCCGCAAGCATCGAAAGCGACCCGTCATCGATCGGTTCGCCCGCCGCGGCGGCGAGCTGATCTTTGAACGAGACGGTTTGCTTGTGATAGCCCGGCGTATTGACGTTGGCAATGTTCTGCGAGATTGCCGACTGCTCGGCGTTCGCGCCCGAAAGCGCGTTGGCCAGCGTGTCGACGGTCGAGCCGAAGCCGACGGCGTTGATGTCGCTCATCGCTTATCTCTATCGGCCGCCCGGCCGCTCCAATTAAGCGAACTGGGTTGCGTGCAGGCGGGCGTAGGCGCCGCCCTTGGCCAGCAGCGTTTCGTGCGAGCCCATCTCCACGACGCGGCCCGCCTCGATATAAAGGATGGTGTGTGCGCGGCGGATGGTCGAGAGCCGGTGCGCGATGATGAGGGTGGTGCGGCCCGGCAAGAGCCGGTCCAGGGCTTGTTCGATGAGGACCTCGGAGTGGCTGTCCAGCGCGCTGGTCGCCTCGTCCAAAATCAGGATCCGCGGGTCGCGCAGGATCGCGCGGGCGATCGCGATGCGCTGACGCTGCCCGCCCGAGAGCCGCAGCCCGCGCTCGCCCACTTCCGTCTCGTAGCCCTCGGGGAAGCCCAGGATGAACTCTTCGGCGTTCGCCTCCCGCGCGGCGCTGCGCACCTCCTCATCAGTCGCTTCTAACCGTCCATACCGGATATTGTCCGCGATGCTGCCGCGGAAGAGCTGCGCTTCCTGAGGCACGATGCCGATGGCGGCCCGCAAATCCGCAAGGCGCGCATCGGAAATATCGACGCCGTCAAGCATGATCCGGCCGGATTGCGGCTCGTAAAAACGCGGCACTAAATTCACGATCGTCGTTTTGCCCGCGCCGGACGGCCCAACCAAAGCGACGATCTCGCCCGCCTCGACCGTTGCCGTAAAATCCTCGAGCACGGGCGGCTCTTCCGGCGAGTACGCGAAACGCACGTGCTGGAACGCGATTTGCCCCTGCACGTTCTGCAGCCGCGCCGCTCCCGGTTTATCCGCGCGTTCGACCGGCAGATCCAGCACTTCGTACACCCGCCCGGCACCGACAATCGCTTTGCTCAGCTCGCCGACGAACGCGGCGAAGCGGTTCATCGGGTTGATCAAGTTCGCCAGAAGCACCCAGTATTGAAACAGATGGCCGACGTCCAGGCGGTGCACGACGACTTCACGCGTCGAAAGCCAAATGATCGCGACGATCGCGCTGGTCATCAACACCGATAGCACGAGCGGCTGCGTCTGGATGAACTGCGTGAGTTTCATGTAGATGCCGAAGTACTCGTCGTTGCGCTTACCGAAGCGCTCCGATTCGTACTCTTCGCGCCCGAACGCTTTGATGATGCGCTGTCCGATCAACGCTTCGGTGAGCGTCGCGGAAAGATCGGCGATGCGCTGCTGCGAGCGCACGGTGCCGGCAGAGATCAAGCCTTGAAAGCGCGAGACGGCGAACGAGACGAGCGGCGCGACCAAAATCAGCGAGCACGTCAGCAGCCAGTCCATGTACATCATCACGACGAACGACGAGACGAATGTCACCGTGTTGGTGATGAGCTGCGGCAGCGAAATGCTCACGGCGTCCGTCATGATCTGCAGATCGCTGTTGAAGCGCGCGATCAAATCGCCGGGCCGCCACTTCGCGAACTCGCCCAGCGGCAAGCGCAGAATCCGCTCGAACAGGCGGGCACGCATGCGGGCGATCAGATGCTGCCCGCTCCAGGCCATCAGATACGTCTGACCGTAGGTCGCGAGCGCCCCGGCGACCAGCGCGACGCCGATGGCGAAGAGCATGACGTAGAGGGAGTGCAAATCGGGGTGCGCCGCGGTGATGACGCGGTTGATGATCTGCCCGAAGCCCCACGCCGGCACCAGGTTCGTGAGCGCCCCCACGGTGCCGAGCCCGATCGCGAGCATCAGCGTCGCGTAATAGGGGCGGGCGTCGCGCGCCAAGCGCAGCAGCGTCTCTCGAGCAGTCATGTGGGGTCCTCGCTTGCCGCCCCGGAGCACTGAAACCTCTTACACGCTTTGCGGTACATGGAAAGAGAACGCACCCTGGAGAAACGCAAGCCGTGGATTGTTACTTCCATTCAAACGTACCGTCCGTCGCCCCGTGTTCCGATTGCGGCAAGCCAATTTGCGCAACGTGCCGCGATGAAGCGGGCACCTGCCCGAGCTGCCGTTTAGCCGCCAAGATGAACACCGCGTCCGGCACCCGTAAAGCGATGGCCGGCGAGGTGCCGCCCCGCGCCGACCAATTCTGGCGGCAACAAGCGCAAACGCAAGCGCAGCCCGCGCCGCAGGCTCGCGCGACGATCGTCGAACCGGAAGACTCGCAAGAATCGCGCGCGCTCGTCGCGCTCGGTTATCCGCTCTGGCCGCTCGCGCTGCTCTCGCTCTTCGATCGCAAACAGTCGCGCCGCTTGCGCAAGCACGCGTACCAAGCATTGGGCTTCAACATCGGCATGGCCGCGGTGTGGGGCATTCTTTCGCTGGTCGTCGGCATTCCGATCCTCGGCATCAGCGCGGGATTATTGCTTGCGTTCATGCTTCCCGTGTTCGTCGTGCTCAGCGTCCTCTACGGCATCAAAGCGTGGCACGGCGACGACGTGCGCGTCCCGATCATCAGCGACTGGCTTGACGACCGGATGCCGGCATAAACTGCTGATACCGCTTTAAAAATTCGCGCGCGGCGCGTTCGTGATCGACGACCGGCTGCGGGTATGCGTTGCCGGAAAAGAGCGGCAACTCGATCTGCGAGGATGCCGTGCGCGCCGCACCGATCGCGCCCGCCGGAAGGTGCGCGAGTTCGGGAATCCAGGTTCTGATATACGCGCCGGCCGGATCGAAGCGGCGCGCTTGTTTTCGCGGATTGAAGATGCGAGGATACGCCGCGAGATCCGCGCCGACGCCCGCGGCCCACTGCCAGTTGCCGATTGCAAGCGCGGCCTCGTCTTCGATCAAATGCCGGTCCCATTCGGACAAGCCGGCGCGCCAGTCCACGCCGAGATCGAAGCACAAGAACGAGGCGGCGATGTACCGGACGCGCGGGTGCATCCAACCCGTTGCGTGCAACTGGCGGATTCCGGCGTCCACCAGCGGATACCCGGTGCAGCCGGAGCGCCACGCATCGAGCGCGGGGTGCGACTTCGCAAAGGGAAAGTCGCGCATCTTCTCCTGCAGCGGTTCGGTTTGCGTCTGTGGGTTGTACCACGCGAGCTGCAAAAAGAAATCCCGGAACGCCATGGAGCGGAGGAAAAGTTTGAGCGAATTGCGCTCCTCGGTCAACAGAAACGGATCGTCGATCCGCTCGCGCGTCTCGCGCACGATCGTGCGCGCGGCAATCGTGCCGAACGAGAGATCGGCGCCAAGACGCGAGGTGCGGTCTTCCGCCGGCGCACCCAGCGCGAAAGCGTAGTGCAATCCGTCGTTTTGCAAAAACGCGCGAAAGCGCTGCGCCGCAAGCGTTTCGCCGGCATTCGCCGCGGGCAGCTGCGAGCCGAATTCGGACGGCTGCGGAAGCGGCTCGCTGACGACGTCGCTTTGCGCGAACGAGAGAAAGAGCGGCGCCTCATGCGAGGCCGGCTGCAACTCGCGCCAGAGTTCGTGATACGGCACGAACGCGCGGTAACCGTCGCCCGCCGACGGACGCGCAGCCGTCGTTTCCTCCGGCCCGATCGCCGGAGCATCCATCGCGATGATCGTGCGCAGTCCCGCTTCTTCCATGTCGGATTGAAGTTTTCGGTCGGCCTGCACGCCAAGCGCATCGAAACTCGCGCTCCAGCCCAACGTGTGCGCGCCGCATGCTTTTGCAAGCTGTTTCAAAACCGGCGCGGCGTTACCGCGACGCACGACTAACTGCGTTCCCCGTTCGCGCAGGCTTGCGTCGAGCGCGGCGGCCGCGCCGCAAAAAAAGGCCGCGCGGCGCGGCGAGGTGCGCAGCCGCGCTTCCATTGCGCGATCGATAACGAGCACCGGCAACACCTCGCCCAGTGCGGACGCGGCGGACAGGCCCGCGTGATCGTGCAGTCGCAGATCGCGCGTAAACCGGTAGAGAACGGGCGCCACTACAGCGTTTCCACGTAGGCCGAGACGTCTCGCACGTCGGCCCGTGTCAAGCGCGCGGGATAGAGCTTCGGCATCGGCGGCTGCGGGTCCGACACGATAGCGCGCACCTGTTCGAACGACTTGCGGGCGCGTTCGTCTTTGAGCGCCGGCCCAATGGGACCGTCTATGCCGCGCTGACCGTGACACGCCATGCACTCACGTTCATACAGCGTCCGTCCGCGCGACACGTCGGCGCCGGTAATCGAGGGCGCCGGTCCGGGCGCTCCTTTCGAAGCCGGATGGCGCGCGCAGCCGGACATTGCCGCAAGCGCGATCGTAACCGTAAAGAAAGCCGCAAAGACGCGAACGGACATGCCCGCGCGTCTTTGCCAAAAGGGGTGGTTCTCCCCACTCGGCAAACAAGAGTGCCGTGCGCACCCGCAAGATCTTCATCCGTTTCGCTCAGCAGGGCGACGTGCAGCGTCTGCTTGCAGACGGCATCATCGCCGGGCCGCAGCCGAAACGCGAGACCTGGCCGCAGCGGATCATGAAATGGCTTGCGGAACAGCAAGCCGGGCGCCGCGCGATCCTCGTCGCCGAAGACGCAACCGGATTGCTCGGCATGGTGCAGCTAGTCTTTTCGTTCCCGCCGGGCTACACGGATCCCGAAGCAGCAAACGGCATGGACGTCGCGATGATGGAAGGCCTGCGCACGAAGGCCGGTTCACCGCCGGAAGTGGGCAATCAGCTCGTCACGGAAGTACAGCGCATCGCTACCAAACGGAACGTGCGCACGCTCACGTTTTTGCTTCCCATGAATGCGAATCGCGCGTTGAATCAAGCCAAATCGTGGGGATTCGAAGAGTTCCGCATCATGCCCGAGCCCGACAAGATGTTGGCCTTCTTCCGTAAATCGCTCGACTGATTCGCGTTTACTGAATCGATTTCGGCAACGCTTCGGCGTTCTGCGTGTCCTGCATGTGGAACGTGAACGCATCCTGATAGACGCCGGGAACTGCGCGGCCGCCGACCATCTTCGGCGTGTAGCGCGTCTGCATTGCCGCCTTGCACACCGTTGCATCGAGCACCGGATATCCCGTTGATTTGGTGATCGTGCACTTCACCGGCGTGCCGCGCTCGTCGATGGAAACTTCGAACACCGCCGTGCCTTCCGCGCCTTCGTCGTAGGCGATCATAGGCGGTTGCGGATTGATCGCGGCCGCGCCGCCGACCGGTGCCGCTTCGCGCGCCGGAATCATGTGCAGCGATTCGGCGTTGTGCGTGAGCGTTTGCGGTGCGCTTTCGGAAAGCGAAGTTGTGGTAGTGCGTGCGACCGTGCGCCACGCCGAATCGCCGCGGCGCCAGACGGGAACGTTGGACTGCGTGGCGTTTTCAGCCGGCGCATCCGGATGCACGACCACCGAAGAAATCTCTTGTACGGGCTGCTGCGCTTCGGAAGCCGGTTTGACCGCCGGAATCGCGACCGGCGGTGCGACCGGCGCGCGAGCGATCTGCACGACGTTGTGCGTGACGATCAAACGCCGTGACGAGGACGCCGGCTTTGCCGGTGCCGCGGGAACCGGTGTCGCGTTCCCTTGCTCGAGCACGATGCGTGTCGTGCCCGCGTTAATGACGACCGGATGAGCGGCCAGCGCGGGCGTGAAGTGTGCGATGCCGCCGGCGATCAGCGCGTGCACGCCAAGCGACGCGCAGAGCGCTATGCCAAGAAAACTCGCAGAGTACCGCAGCGCGCGCGAACGCCCCCGCCGATGGCGCTCGACCACGCCGCCGGCGTCGGGCTGCCACATCTCGCTCTCGCGCGCGGCGCTAACGGTAGAAGCTACTCGTTCGATCTCACGTTCGCCGCCTAGCGCGTCCAAACACGATCCGCAGGCCGAAATATGTTCGCGGTATTCGCGGCGTTCCTCATCGGTCGCCTCGCCGAGCGCAATCGCTCCCGCGAGCGACTCGATGCGCTCGCAATTCCGTACGCTCACGCGCTCTCCGTCATCACGGCGCGCAGGGTCCGCATCGCGCGGCACACGCGCTGGCGCACGGCGTCGGCGGAGGTTCCAAGAATTGCAGCGGCTTCTTGCGAGGAGTATCCGGCATAGCTGGTGAGCATAATGGCCGCGGCCTGATCCGAAGGCAAGCGGTTCATCGCGGCTTGCAAATCGATCGATGCGGCACTGCGCTCGTCGATGCGCAGCGCGCGCACGTCTTGGTCGCGGTCGAGGGGGAGAAACCGAAGAATTTTTTTCCTCCGCAAATGCGAGATGGCGGTATTCGTGGCGGTCTTGTAGAGCCAGCCGGCCGTCAACGGGCGCGCAGGATCCGTTTGCAGCGTACGATACGCGGCGAAGAACACGTCCTGCGCGATGTCGAGCGCGACGTCTGCATCGCCCACCATGCGGCGGACGTACCGCGCAAGCTTCGTCTGATGCTCGCGGACCAGGGCTTCGACCCTGGCGTGAGCCGCTTGCGCGCCGGTGGCGGTCAGGAAGACGTTCTCCACGTTTGGCCCCCCTTTGCTCCCTAACGCCTTGGTTCGTCAGCCTGTGACCAACCACTTGCGCTGGGGCCTTCAGGGCTGTCCGCGGCGCTTCGTCTAGCCGCCGATTTCGCTGAACGCCCGCATGCGGGAAGAGGTCTCGCCGAGTTCCAAATGATGCCGCTCGGGTTTGATCAGCATTGCGGCCCGCAGCGTTTCCGCGATGTCGTCGCGGGACGCGCCTGCACGCAGCGGCGCGCGAAGATCGATATGCTGATCGCCGAACAGGCAAAGGCGCAGCTTGCCGTCGGCGGAAAGGCGCACGCGGTTGCAGCGCTCGCAATAATCGTGTGAAAGCGGGCTGATCACGCCGACGGCTCCCGGCGCGCCTGCGAAGGCGAAATAACGCGCAGGCCCGTTTCCGCCCGGACCCTCGACCGGGGCTATCCGCCCGATCGAGCGCACGCGTTCGAGGATTTCGTCGGAACTCATGTACGCATCGCGCTGCAGATCCACGTTCTCGTGCACCGGCATCACTTCGATGAACCGCACGTACACGGGGCGCGATCGCGTCCATTCCGCGAACGCCGCGATTTCATCATCGTTCGCACCCCGCATTACGACGCAGTTGATCTTCAGGGGCGCAAGCCCGCGCGCGATCGCGGCTTCGATTCCGGCCAACACGCGATCCAGCCCGGGACGGCGCGCTATCTGCTCGAAGCGGTCCGCCCGCAGCGTATCGAGCGACACGTTTACGCGGGTCAACCCCGCCTCACACAACGCGTCGGCTTGCTCCGAAAGCAGCAGGGCGTTCGTCGAGAGCGCGATCTCTTCAATGCCGTCCACCGACGCGATTGCGCGCACCAGGCGGTGTAAATCTTTTCGCACCAGCGGCTCGCCGCCGGAAATGCGGATGCTACGGACGCCCACGGAGGCGGCCGCGCGCACGAGCTCGGTTATCTCCTCATACGAAAGAATGTCGGCTTTCGCCAGCCACGGCAGGCCGTTCTCAGGCATGCAGTACACGCAGCGCAGATTGCACTTATCCGTGACGGAGATGCGCAGATACGTGATCGGGCGGTTGAATTGATCCGCCAGCAGGGCACGCGTCAGGTCGATGGTCGGAGCGGCCATGTACGGTTTCTTCCCACCCGCGCGCCGAAAAACCCCGCCCGGGCTAGGAACTGAAGATTGAGTCCGGTATCGCGGCGTCGATCTTGAAGTTGCTGAACGTCGATTTGAGGTCGGCGTTGTAGTGCGGCACCTCGAAGTGCCCCGTCTGCTGCGTGACGAGCCGGTGGCCGCCGACGTCGCCGTAGGTTTGGTCCAGCGTGGCATACCCGCCGTCGTTGTAATTCCAGCGCATGGAAACGATCTCGGCGCTCTTGTCGTCGATCTTCGCGTCGATGTGATCGATGCGTCCGTGCTTACGCGGCACGAGTTTGAGCGTCGTGAACGCGCCGTCGTCGCCTTCGCTCGAAATCACGTAGATCTGCTGCCATCGCGAGGGACTTTCAACCTCCGGATACACCTTGCTGAATTGCTTGGCGATAAACGGCAGGCCGCTCGTAAAAACGATTTTATTCTTGCTGGGCTCTTTGTGGTAGTACGTGCCGTCGAGCGAAGGGCTCAAGAACGGAAACGTGTGCATGGCCACGTCGGCATGGACGCTTGCGGTATAACTCTTCACCGTCCCGCTCTGGGCAATCATGCGCGTCAGCAGCGGCTGGGCGGAGGCCCCGGAGGAGTCGCTGCGCGCAAACACCGGCGTGACGCCGTAGGCCATGGCAAATGCGGCCGCAACCGCAAGAAAAATCGGCACTCGCTTCATACCGTTTCTAACGCACGGGATGCGCCGAAGGGTTCCAGAGCGGCCCTTACTTCCTCGCGCACCGCTTCGTCTGCATCTCCGACTTCACGTTGGCGCAGCACCGCAATGGCCGCGGGCGATGCAATGCGGCCCAGTGCCCAAGCCGCGTGCGCGCGGACTTGCGCGTGCGGATCCTCGTTAAGCGCCCGGGCAAGCGCCGGCACGGCAGCACGATCGAGCGAATTGCCCAGAGCGACCGCGGCATTGCGGCGCAGCACCGCCGCGCCACGCCAGCCCATTGCGGTGCGCGCGTACGTGCGCTTGAATTCTCCGCTGCGCAGCTGCAGCAAGCGGATGAGCTCCGGGGTCGAGGTTTCCGGCGTCAGCGGCCGATCCGTCGTGCCGCCTTCGACCCTGGCGCGCATGTTCGGCGGACACGCCGTCTGGCAGAGGTCGCAGCCCCACACCCATTGCCCGATCAGCGCGCGCATTTCGCGTGGGATTGCATCGGTGCGCTGCGTGAGATCGGAGATGCAGCGCGTCGCGTCGATCGTGTAGTCGCCGCGCAGCGCGCCCGTCGGACACGCCGGAATGCATCGCGCGCACGATCCGCAGTTCTTTCGCAGCGGTTCGTCGGGCGCAAGCGCGAGCGTGGTCACGATCTCGCCCAAAAAGACGAACGAACCGGCCTGAGGCGTAATGAGATTCGTGTGTTTGCCGATCCACCCGAGGCCGGCGCGTGCCGCAAAGGCGCGCTCCGCAAGCGGTTTGGTGTCGCAGGCAATCGCGGTTACGGGCTCGCCCGCCAAGGCATCGATCTCCGCCGCAATCTCGCGCAAAACCGTTTTGATGCGATGATGATAGTCGGCCGACCACGCATAATTGGAAACGCGGCCGCTGAGCGGGGGCGCCGGCGGCTGCCCGGTACGGTACGGAAATGCGATGCAGATAACGGCGCGCGCGCCGTCCAGCACGTGTTGAGGGTCAGCAGCCTTCGCTGCGTACGTGTCATCGTAGGGCCAGGTTGCAAAATCGCCGCGCGCGAACGCTTCACGCATGGCGCGGGCCGCGGCGGAATCTTCGCGCGCGTCGGCAACACGAACCGCCGCCGCGCCGCGCGCAAGTGCCGCTTCGCACGCCAAACGTTTGAGCGCGTCGAGATCAGAGCGAAGCGAGCGGTCCATCTTTCACAGGAAATGCGGCGTCTATTTCGGCGCGTTCTTCGGCCGTCAATTGCCAGCCGGCGCCTCCCGCATTCTCTTCGACGTGCGCCGCATTCGAGGCTTTAGGAATCGCGAAAAGATCCGGATCGCGTGTAAGGAAATTCAAGATCACCTGCCGCGGCGTTTTCGCGTGACGCGATGCGATGCGGCCCAGCACGCCGTCCGGCTGCGCTTGCGCGCGAGGAAACCGGCCCCGCCCGAACGGCGTGTAACCCACGATGGCGATGCCTTGCTCGCGGCAGTACGGCAACACACGCGCTTCCATGCCGCGTTCGTTCAAATGGTACAGCACCTGATTGCATGCAAGCGAAGTATTCCGGAGCGCTGCTTGCGCGTCGCGCAGTTCCTCGACATCGAAATTGCTCACGCCGATGAACCGCGTCTTCCCTTGCTGTACGAGCGTCTCCAGCGCGCGCATCGTTTCTTCGATCGGGTGGGAACCGGGCCAGTGCAGCAGATACAGATCCAAATATTCTAAGCCCATGCGCTTGAGCGAACGTTCGCACGCGCGGATCGTGCCTTCATACGAAGCATTGGCCGGCAAGACTTTGCTGGTCAGAAACACCTTTTCGCGCGGAATTCCCCGCAGCGCTCGCCCGAGGATCTCCTCGACCTTTCCGGTGCCGTACATCTCGGCGGTGTCGATGTGCGTCATGCCCAGTTCGACGCCGCGCTGCAGAGCACTCACCGCTTCTTCCAGATGCGTGCCGCTTTCGGGAATGTCCCACGTTCCTTGCCCGATCACCGGCAGCGATTCACCGGTACGCCCAAACGGCTTGCTAATCATACAGCCGCGTCTTTGGGCGAGAGCACCGGTTCGCCGTCGAGCGGCCACGCAATGCCGACCGACGGATCGCGCCAGCTGATTGCGCGCTCGTGCGCGGGATCGTAGAGCGCGGTTTGTTTGTAGAGCACGACCGCGTCCTCGCTGAGCACATAGAAGCCGTGCGCGAAGCCGGGCGGCACGTACAGCTGATAATGATTCTCCGAGGTCAGCTCTACCGCGTCCCACTGCTTGTACGTCGGCGATTCCTCACGCATGTCGACGATCGCATCGAAGATCGAACCTTGCAGACATTGCACCAGTTTAGCTAAGCGCATATCGTAGTGCATTCCGCGGAGCACGCCTTTGCGTGAATACGACACGTTGTCTTGCACGAACGGTCCCGCAATGCCGAGTCTTTCGTATTTGCCCTGCGAGTGCACTTCTTTGAAATATCCGCGTTCGTCCGGAAACACGTCGGGCACGACGACGATCGCGTCGCTGAACTTGGTGGGGCGGGTTTGAATCATCGCGCCTGCGGTTCGCTTAAAAGAACGCAAACTCCGGGTGCTGCGCCGCATACGCCAGCAAGCCGCCTTGTAAGTGCGCGACGCGGGTGAATCCCGCATCGCGCAGCAGGCGTGCGGCCCAAAGCGACTTCTGCCCCACGCGGCAGGCGACGACGTACCGCTTCGCCGAGTCGAGTTCGTGGAGGCGCGCCGGCAAATCCGACGCCGGAATGTGCAGCGCGCCTTCGACGACGCCCAGCGCCGCCTCGTGCGGTTCGCGCACGTCGAGCAAAACCGCGCGGTCCAGCGCCGCATCCAAATCGCCGGGCTGAACCTGTTCGAAACCGCTTTCGCTCTGTTCGTCATCCGGAGCTTGCTGCACGTCGAAAATGACGGGGGCATCGCCGCACAGGGGACATTGCGGATCGCGTTCGATGCAAAACTCGCGCATGCGCGCGCCGAGCGCGTCGATGAGCAGCAGTCTTCCGATGAGCGGCTCGCCAATCCCGAGCACGATTTTGAGCGCCTCGGAGGCTTGCCACGTGCCGACGATGCCGGCGAGCACGCCCAGCACGCCGCCCTCTGCGCACGTCGGCACCGTGCCGGCCGGAGGCGCCTGCGGAAACAAACAGCGATAGCACGGGCCGCGGCCGCGCGCGAACACGCTGACTTGCCCGTCGAAGCGGAAGATCGATCCGTAGACGTCGGGTTTGTTTTCGAGCGCGCACGCATCGTTGATCAAATAGCGCGTTTCGAAGCGATCCGTGCAATCGACGACCACGTCGTACAACCGGATCAGCTCGCGCGCGTTGGATGCTTCCAAACGCAGCGGGATGGCATCGGCGGCTACGAGCGGATTGATTTCGAGAACGCGCTCCGCCGCGACGCGGGCTTTGGGTTTACCGATATCCGCCGTGGCGAAAATCGTCTGGCGCTGCAGATTGCTTTCATCCACCACGTCGTCGTCGGCAATGCCGATGCGTCCGACGCCCGCGGCCGCCAAATACTGCAGCACGGGTGAACCCAGGCCGCCGGCGCCCACGCACAGCACGCGCGAAGCCGCGAGGCGCTCCTGCCCCTCGACGCCGACCTCGGGAATCAGTAAATGCCGGCTGTACCGGCGCAGACCGCGCGTCAGCGCGGATGCAGCGCGTTCAGCCATTGCAGCACCTCGCCGCGAGCATTCTCGCCGGCATAGGTGTGATCGCTGTCGATCGTGATGAACGTTTTCGGTTCGGGCGCACGGCGGTAGAGATCTTCGACGCTGCGCGGGCTGACCATCGCGTCGCGCGACGCGGCGATATAGAGCTGCGGACGGCCTTCGATCTTGGGCAGCACCTCGGCGAACCGGGCATCGACGCCGGCGACGAGATCCGGCAGGGCGACACCGTCAACGTAGGACGAGCGGAAATCCGTCACCCCTTTGCTCTGCAGCGCGTCGATCGCGCTGGGCCTGCCATAGCCCGTCGTGATCGCAATGGTCCCTGCGATGCCGGGATCGGCGCCTGCGACGAACAGCGAAGTCATTGCGCCCATGCTGTGGCCCATGCAATACACCGGCGCGTCGCCGAGGGAACGCACGTGCGCGACGACGGCATTCATCGCGTCCACCAAATCGTCCACGCCTTCCAACGTTCCACCGCTCGCGCCCAGTTTATGGCCGGGAAAATCCAAGCTGTAAACAGCGTATCCGTGGCTCGCCAAGAAACCGCAGAGAAAATCGAGATTGTGCTTGGAACTGGAATACCCGTGTCCGGCTACGATCCGTACGTCGCGCGGACGGCGCGGGTGATAGGTCAGCACCGCGACTTCGTTGCGCTTAGCGCGGATGCGCGTCAGCTCGACACTCATTGGCTTTCCATTCACCCGCGCCGTCCGCGTAATGCTCTTTCTTCCAAATCGGCGCGCGCGCTTTAAGCTCGTCGATCGCGTATTCGCACGCATCGAAAGCCTCCGCGCGATGCGGGCTAGCCGCCGCGACGCCGACCGCAATATCGCCGATTCGCAGATCGCCCACGCGATGGACGATGGTCAACTCGCACCCGGTAAAGCGCTCGCGCACTTCGGCGGCGATGCGCTCGAACTCCGCCACGGCCATCGCCTCGTGCGCTTCGTATGAGAGCCCCGTCACCGCGCGATCGTCGTCGGAACGCTCGCGCACGACGCCCGCGAAAGTCACCACCGCTCCGCACGAATCGGTGCGGACCGCGCGTGCAAGCGCCGCCATGTCGATCGGTTCGCGGACGATCCGGAACATCAGCCGCCGCCTGCGGGGGGGAGCAGCGCAAGTTCGTCGCCTTCGTTCAACGGCTGCTGCGGCGCAACGATACGTCCGTTGCACGCCAAGCGCGTGGAGTCACGGTATTCCGCAAGCCCGCTCGCGCGCTGCGCAAGCACGTTCCACGCATCGCGTGCCGTGCTGCCTTCGGCAAGATCCAACTGCAGCTCGCTTGCGTCGAGCACTTCGCGGACGCGCGCGAACGCGAGCACGCGCACGCGCATCAATAGCCCCCGAGGTCCGTGCTGTATCCCTTGCCGGCGAGCCATTTGCGCGACTCATCGTGCAACTGCATGAGATCCATGCGGTTGCAGATCAGTTTGTGCATCAGCACTTCCCAGAAGTGCTCGTCTTTTTCGTAGATCTCGTCGGGAATCTGATTCTGCTCGCGCGTGAATTCTCGCAAGCCTTCCCAGTCGTGCGCTTCCAGCAACGAACGCAGCCGTATTTCGTAGTCCGGTCCGGGAGAGCTTTGCATGCTATGCCGGTTTCTTCTGAGCGCGGCGCGGCTGTTCGGCCCGCAATGCGAAGCGCTCGATCGCGATGGCGACGCCGTCTTCGTCGTTCGTCCCGGTGACGTACCGCACGGACTCGCGCACTTCGGGCAACGCATTGCCCATCGCTACGCCCATTCCGGCCCAGCGCATCATCGGCACGTCGTTACGCGAATCGCCGATCGCGAGCACGCGTTCCGCAACGATTTGAAAATCTGCGCAAAGCCGCGCGAGCGCGCGCTGCTTGGTCGCTTCGCGCGCGGTCACCGCGCACTCGGTGAAATCGAGCCAGCTCTCGTGTTTGAAGTGCAGCGGCAGATCGCCGAACTGGCGCTGCATGGCCGCGACCGACTCTTGCCCCAAAAAGCGGATGAACGTCGGCGCGGAGTGCATGACGTCGGCGAACGATTTCACCTCGCGCCAGGCCGGACCGCGCATGTCTTCCATATACAGATGCTGTCCCTCGAGGCGATAGAACGTCTCCTCGGAGTAGATTGCCACCGAGAGACCCGCACGCTCCGCGAACTCGATCATCGGCTTGGCGTACTGCATAGGCACCGGCATGTGGCCGAGCGTCTTGCCGGCCATAAAGTCTTTGGTCAGCGCGCCATGACAGCAGATGACCGGGAGATTCAATCCCAGGTCCTTGCTGATCCGTATAGGGGTATCCACGCCGCGGCCCGTGACCAGCACGATGCGGATTCCGGCATCGAGCGCGGCTCGAATCGCCCGCTTATTACGGGGCGAGACTTCTTCGCGGGAGTTGAGCAGCGTGCCGTCCAGGTCGAGTGCTATGAGGTCGAAGGGCATCACGTCCATGGTATACCCCCTGTCAAACGAGACCAGGCAAGCTTAGCGGGAGCCGAATCGGGTCCGACAAACGTTAGAGGTATATGCAGAGCAGCAGACTCCTGGCCACCGCGCTGGTTTTCTCCCTGAGCGGTGCTGCGGGCGCGCAAGCCGCGGACCGGTGCACGCGTGAGACGCTCATTGTGCGCGGCACGCCGGTCACCGCGTCCTATTGCGTGACCGGGGTCGGGCCCGCCACCGCCGCGCGCGATCTGCCCGTTCGCGTCGCCGAGACGTATTCCACGCCCCACGGCTCGTTCACTCAGGACGCCACGCTGCGCTTCATCGCCGGCGAGGGCGCCTCGCGCGTCATCGAGGACGTCGCGCTCGAGCGCCTGGGCCTCGAGGGGACGCTTCACCTCACGCTTCTGCTTCACGGGGGCCAAGTAAAGATAGAGGGCGCCATGCTGACGCCCGGCGCGATCACGATCAAGTAAGGCAATCTGCAACCCTAAGACGATTTAGGGTATTCTGATTCTCTGATGCGGCGGCGGCGTTATATCGCGTTCGGCATGTCCAAAATCCCCGACGGTTGTTGTCGACTGGGAGGCTTTTAGTATTTCAATGGCCTGTTCGGCTTTTGCACCCAATCTCACGGCTCGTGAGCAAGCGCAGTACCTGTATGAGGCGATCCCGCCCAATCTCTTCAAAGTAGAGAACGAGAGCGAACGGATCCCCTGGCGCGTCAGCCCCGAGCCGTTCGCCTTGTCTCCGCAAACCGCCGGACGTATCGAGGCCATCGGCAACGATTTACTGCTCTTCTACCGGGCGCTCAACTCACTGTACAACCGCAGCGCCCGCGGTACCGCGCCCGCGTTCATCGCGGAGTATCTCGATCGCGGCAAGCCCGAACAGATCGTCAAACTGGCGCGGCAAAACCGCTTCAAGCAAGACCTGCCGGGCGTCATCCGTCCGGATTTAATTCTCACCGAGAACGGCTTTGCAGCCAGCGAACTCGACAGCGTGCCGGGCGGTATGGGCTTTGTCGGCGCGATGGCGCAGGCATACTGTAAGCTGGGCATGGAGAGCGTCGGCGGCGCAACCGGCATTCCGGCCAAATTCGGCGCGATGCTCAAAGCCGCAAGCGGCGCCGAACATCCGACCGCCGCAATCGTGGTTTCCGACGAGAGCGGCGATTACCGCGCCGAGCTGCGCTGGCTCGCCGAAGCTGTGAACGCATTGGGCGGGATCACAGTGTACGTCTGCGCGCCGCAAGATATCGTCTTCACCGAGGACGCGCTGTTCGTGCGCTTCGAGGACGGCCGGGAAGAGAAACTCGACGTGCTCTACCGCAACTTCGAGCTCTTCGATCTGCTGAACGTTCCGAAGCAAGAACTGATGCTGTATGCCGCGCGGCACAACCGCGTGAAGATGACGCCGCCGCCGAAAGCAAATCTCGAAGAAAAGTCTTCCTTTGCCCTCTTCCATCATCCGGCGCTGGCAAAGCTGTGGCAAGCCGAACTAGGGGCCGACGTTTTTGCGCGTTTGAACCAGTTGTTTCCGCAAACGTGGATCGTCGATCCGCGCCCGCTTCCGCCGCAAGGGGTGATCTACGGGCTGGAAGCGTCCGGAATGCCGGTCAGCGACTGGATGCAGCTTGCGGAACTCGGCAAGAGCGAACGCGATTACGTCGTCAAACCGTCCGGCTTCTCCGAACTGGCGTGGGGTTCGCGCGGCGTGCGCGTCGCGAACGATCTCACCAAAGAGGAATGGCTGAAAACGCTCGAGGAAGCCAAGCGCGAGTTCGAAAAAACGCCGCGCATTCTGCAGCGTTTTCACAAAGGCAAACGCGTGCGTCAAGCCTACCTCGATCGCGAACGCGAGGAAGTGCGCAACTTCGACGGGCGCGTGCGCCTGTGCCCGTACTACTTCGTAACGGGCGAGCGCGCGGAGCTCGGCGGCATTTTAGCGACGATCGCGCCGGCCGACAAACGGCTCATTCACGGTATGAGCGACGCCGTAATGGCGCCGTGCATCGTCAAACCGGACGGCTACTAAAGCGCTATTTCGGGACGACGACCGACGGTTGGCCCACCGGCATGTTGTTCGTCGCTATGGGATCGTAGAGCAGCCAGACCTTTCCGTACGTGTCGCTCATCGAATCCAGCACCTTCTTGGCTTGCGCGGGGGACATGCCGGGCAGCGTCGCGTTGACTCTCGGAATTTCGTCTTTGTGGTAATGCCACATGGCTTGCTCCGATGCCGGAAACGACTTATACATCGCGGGTGCGACGATCGTTTCCACCGCAACCAACTGCGCGTCGGCCGCGTCGCTGCTGTAGATCTGACATTCCGTTACGCCGTTTGAAACCGGTTTGCACCAGTGGTGCGCGATTTCGGTGGGATTCGCGTCGCCGAAATGCTTCTCGGCGTCGACGTGCAGCGTCCATTCTTGGGCCGGGCCCGTTTGGGCGGGCGTTGCGGCTCCGGCCGGCCCTATGCGCGGCACAGCCAGGCCGGCGGCAAAAGCGGCGACGAGCGCCGCTACAGCTCCGAATTTGTTCATGATGAACCTCCATCATGAACCTACGTCACTTCCTAAGCCGCCGCCTTAGGGCGAAATGCCTCATTTTACGGGGTGCGCGTTACCGCGACGCCTTGCATCGGAATGTCGAGCCGATCGACCAGCAGCGTTTTCGGGTCGTACCACACGGTGAACTCGACCGGCGCTTTAACGCCCATCGAAACGTCGCCGGCCGGAACGCCTTTCGGGCGCTGCGCCCCGCTGACTGCGGCAGGCGCAAGCGGGAATCCGTGCCCCATAACGGGCGCAATGGCAATCACCGGCGCGTAGTTCCACGCCGTCATCTGCGCAGGCAGGGCGAACCAGCCGCTGAACGGGCCGAGATCGAGCACGACGAAATGCTTCGCGTCGGCCGCGAGATCGTACGTTTGCGTTCCGCTCTCGCCTTGTTCGGTGGCAGTCGCGCCGTTGAACGTCAGCGAACCCTTCATCGCACGATCGCCGTATGACGCGGACGAATTATACGCGCTGGGCGCCAGCGTGTTATCGAGATCGAGCGTGTCTTGAAATGCAGCGCTCTGACCGTTAAAACTGCCGCCGCCTTTTTCAACGATGACCAGGCCTGCCGGCGCGTGCGAGACCGTGATCGACGTTTTTCCGACCGCCGTGCCGTTCATCGTCGAGACGTACGTGTACGTGCCGTCGGCCGGCGTGGCGGGCGACGTTAGCGCCGCGAGCGTAAAGATCAAGGGGAGCATGCGGGTTCCTTTCGGTATCGTTCGACCGCATCGAGCAGCGCGTCGATCTCGGAGCTGGTGTTGTAACCATGAGGTGCGACGCGAATGCCGTTCGCGCGATGGGTCGTCACGATCCCATCGTGCTGCAACGCTTTGCCGAGCGCGACCGGGTCCGTCCCGGGAAGCCTGAACGTCACGATGCCGGAGGATTCCATTGCCGAACGGCGCCCGGCAATATCCGCCCCCGCGCGGCGCAGTCCCTCGGCGAGCCGGTCGGTTAGGCTCAAAACGTGCCGCCCGATGCGTGAAGTTCCGGCCGCCTCCATGACTTCGATAGAGCGGGCAAGCGAAAGCGCGCCGATGAAGTTCGGCGTGCCGCCTTCAAAGCGGGTCGCATCGGCGGCGTATGGCTGGTCGTACTTCAGAAAATCCCACATGTCGCCGACCGAGCGCCAGCCGGGTGCCGCCAGCGCCAGGCGATCGATCAATTCCGGCCGCACGTACAAGAAACTGACACCTTGCAGCGAGAGCATCCATTTCGCGCCGCCGCAATAGAGCGCGTCGATGCCGCAGCTTTGCACGTCGAGTGGAAACGCGCCCAACCCTTGGATCGCATCGACCGCGAGAAGGGCGCCGTGCTCGTGCGCGATCTCGGCAAGCGCGGCAAGATCGTGACGGTATCCGTCCTCGAACGAAACCCACGAAACGCTCACGATCTTCGTTCGCGGCGTAATGGTGCTGCGCAAAACGTCCGGCGTAAGCCGTTCTTTGCGCGTTTCGATAAACCGGATGTTCACGCCGCGATCGCGCAGCGGCAACCACGGCTGCGCGTTCGCCGGGAACTCGTTGTCGGGCAGAATCAGTTCGTCGCCGGGCTGCCACGGAAAGCCGCCGGCAATCGCGTTCGCGCCGTCGCCGGTATTCCGCAATACTGCAATCGTTCCGGGCTGCGCGCCGATGAACGACGCAATCTTCGAACGGTACGCCGGCATGTCGCGCTCGTACGAATAAACGCGCGCGACGCCGCCTTCCGCATGCGCGTCGATGAACGCGTGAAGCGCCTCACGGGTGGGACGCGGAAGCACGCCTACTGCGGCATGATTGAGGTACGTGAAGTTTTCGGTGACGGCGAAGAGCGAGCGGTCTAAGGGAGTCAAGCGCTGCCGATCATTTCCTTCGTGTGCCACGCGATGTTGTTCGCGCGATCGCCGACGCGTTCGAGCTGCGCGAGCACGAACAGCATGCGCGTTCCGGCGAGCACCATTTCGGGATCGGCCTGCATCTCTTCTTGGAGCGCTTTTACGCCGCGCTTGTAGAGCGCGTCGATCTCGTCGTCTTGCTCGATGACTTGTTCGGCGAGGTTGGCGTCGCGCTCGGTGTAGGCCCGCATGGCGTCCAGGAGCGTCGCGTGCGCGAGGCCGCTGATACGATCGATTTCGACGCGGGCCGGGCGGAGCGGCACGTCGGCCAGCTTGATGCCGTGCTTGGCAATATCCACGGCATAATCGCCGCAGCGCTCCAAATCCGTTGCGATTTCGAGCATCGCGGCAATCTCGCGGAGTTCACCGGCGACCGGCTGCTGGCGCCAGATCAGCTCGATGCACGAGGCTTCAATTTTACGACGTAAGTCGTCGATGGTGTCGTCACCCGCCACGACCCGCGCGCCCGCGGCGGTATCGCGCCGTTCCAGGGCCTCGACGGCAATGCGCAGCGCATCGCCGACGAGCGCGCCCAAGCGCACGACGTCCAGCCGGGTGGACTCCAAAGCTTCATGATAGGCGGTACGCACGTTCACCAGTATAGCCGCAAAGGTTCCGCCCACGCAATTAGACAACACGAAGCCCGTTTTCGCTGGAGTACAGGACAAGGGGACAGATTCGTGACTGAGATTCGTAAGGTAGGCGTCTGTGGCGCCGGCCTGATGGGCAACGGGATCGCGCAGACGTGCGCGGCCGCGGGATTCGACGTGGTGCTCATGGAGGTCGCAGACGCTCCGCTGCAGCGCGGCATGCAAAGCATTACCAAATCGCTCGACAAGTTCGTCGAGAAGCAGAAACTCGCCCTCGCCGAGCGTGACGCCATTCTGGGCCGCATTACGCCGACGACCGACGTTAAGGGCCTTAAGGATTGCGATCTGGTCATCGAGGCGATCGTCGAGAATCCGGAGATCAAGACGAAGCTGTTTCAACAGCTGGACGAGCTGCTCGCGCCGCATGCCATCATCTGCACCAACACCTCGAGTCTGTGCGTCATCGAGCTCGCGGCGAAGACGAAACGCCCGAATCAAGTCGCCGGCCTGCACTTCTTCAATCCGGTGCCGATCATGAAACTGGTCGAAGTCGTGCGAACGATTGCGACCAGCCAAGACGTCATCGATTCACTGTTCGCCTTCGCGAAGAACCTGGGCAAAGAGCCGATACTCGCGAAAGACACGACCGGCTTCGTGGTCAACCGGCTGCTGGTGCCATATCTGCTCTACGCGATCCGCGTCTATGACGAAGGCCTTGCGAGCAAAGAAGACATCGACAAGGGCATGAAGCTGGGCTGCGGCTACCCCATGGGACCGCTGGAGCTGCTCGATTTCGTCGGACTGGACACGACGTACTATATCGCGCAGATCATGTACGACGAGTTCAAGGATCCGATGATGGCGCCGCCGCCGCTCCTCAAACGCATGGTTCTGGCCGGCCACTTCGGGCGCAAGAGCGGAAAGGGCTTCTACGATTATGCAAGCTAAGACGTACGAAACGATCGCGCTGGAGATCGACGGCCCGGTTGCAGTCATCACGCTCAACCGCCCCTCGGTGCTGAACGCGCTCAATGCGCAGCTGCTGGGCGAACTCTCGTCGGCGTTGAGCGAACTCGACGGCGACGATGCCGTGCGCGCAGTGATCGTCACCGGATCCGGCCCCAAAGCTTTTGCAGCGGGAGCCGACATCGGCGAGCTCAACGCGTTGCCGGGCGCGTTCCAAGGGGCGCAAAAAGCGCGGATCGGGCAGCATGTTACGCTGCAGATCGAACGCATGAAGAAACCGGTGATTATGGCCGTCAACGGCTTCGCGCTCGGCGGGGGATGCGAACTTGCGATGGCGGGCGACATCCGCATCGCAAGCGAGAACGCGAAATTCGGTCAGCCGGAAGTAAATCTGGGATTGATACCGGGCTACGGCGGCTCGCAGCGCACGACGCGTCTGCTCGGCAAAGGCATGGCGATGTTTCTGTGTTTGAGCGGGGACATCATCGACGCGCAGATGGCGCTGCAAATCGGCCTCGTAGAACGCGTCGTGCCGCAAGACGAGCTGCTTGCGGCGGCCAAGAAACTTGCGCAAACGATCGCCTCGAAAGCGCCGCTGGCAATCGAGGCCTGCAAACGCGCGATCGTCAACGGCGCTCATCTTCCGATCGCCGATGCGCTGGAACTCGAGGCGCTCGAGTTCGGCACGCTTGTCGGGACGTCGGACTTCAAAGAAGGCACGTCCGCCTTCCTCGAAAAGCGCAAAGCGGCGTGGACGGGACAGTAGCGGCGCGCGTTTGACACAAGGGGACGGCGAAACGCGTTATGCGGGTATGCGCTGCATCATCGCCGTCCTCGCTCTTCTTCTTACGCCGATACTCGCGCGTGCGGACGACTCCGGTCCCCCGCGCGACGTAGGCACCGTTCGTAGCGACGCTCGGGTGCTGTTGGCGCACACGGCTCGCTTAGCGGGCGTCGATCCGAAGCAAATCGTCATCTCCGATGTCGCGGTTTCCGGCGATCGAGCGAACCTGTCATGGAACATCGGCAAGGAACGCGGCCTCATGCGCTTCGTTCTGAGCGAAAACCGCTGGTGGGGCACGCTCGAAGAATCGAACTACGCCGTTGTGCCTCACCCCGATCTTTCAGTTCATCCGGCCGGCGGCCTCGTACACTTCCCTCGTTCTCAAACAAGCGGGTATGACTTCAGCCTTCGCTATAGCGCCAACAACGCCGGCAATAATACGAACTTCGCAGGTGTTCGCGCGCGGCCGCCCACGCATGCCGAGTTTTTGCCGTACCCCACGCCCTACCGCTATGTGGCCGACGCGGTCATGTTCTTCGATTTCGGCGTCGACGGCTCGAAGCCGGTGTCGTTTCAGCGGGGATCGAGTGTAGACGTGTGGTTTCCGTTCGTGCTGGACGACAAACTTAAATACTCCATCGTCTACAGCGCCGCAAGCACGGCCGTGGGACCCGTTACGGGAACGATTTTCGATAACGTGCTGCATTTCGATCTGCCCGCGTTTACTGTAACGCCGGTGGAACCGTTCATGGGCGAGATCGACGGGGATTTTCGTTAAGCCGCGAGGATCTGTTCTTTGATCGCGCGTTTGTCCGCGTCGTTCAAGAACGTCGCTTGCAGCGTGTTGAGGTTGAGCTGCTGGAGTTCTTCCCACGTGAAGCCCTGCTCCGCAAGCGTGACGTATTCGCGATTAATATCGGTTTCGAACATCGCCGGATCGTCGGAGTTCACCGTGCAATGCACGCCTGCGTCGAACAGACCACGAATCGGGTGCGGTTCGCCCGGTTTTACGATGCCGAGCCGGTAATTGCTTTGCGGGCAGACCTCGAGCGGCGTTCCGTCGCGCCGCAAGCGCTCCATGAGTCCGGCATCTTCTAAACTTTGCACGCCGTGCCCGATGCGCTCCGCATGAAGAGCATCCAACGCGCCCCGGACACTTTTTGCGCCGCCCGTCTCGCCGGCGTGTGCGACGACGTGTAAGCCGGCCTGCCGCGCGGCGGCATATGCATCAGCGAACATCTCGGCCGGAAATCCAACTTCGGGACCACCGAGCCCGAGTCCGATGAACGCGCCGCGTTTGTAGCCCTCCATCGCCAATTGCACGACGCGATGACGGCTGTCGGGCAGTTCGCGTGAGATGTCGGCAATCAGCGCAATGCGTACGCCGCTTTCACGCTCACCCGCTTCCACACCACGCCGCAGCGCATCCAAGAAATCACCGGAGGCGGCGCCCGGCGGAACGAGTGAGCAACTTACGAACGCTTCGGTATATTGAACATTTAGCGCGGACTGCTGCGCCGCAAACCGCCGGACGAGCAGTTCGTAATCTGCTGCGGTTCGCAGCATTTTCGTCGAGGTGACATAGACTTCGATGAAGTGATTGAAGTCGCGGAAATGAAAAAATTCTTTCCACTGCGGCAGCTCGTTGGCCGGTAACTCGACACCGTTGCGATGCGCGATCTCGAAGTAGGTTTCAGCGCTCGTCGCACCTTCCAGATGAATGTGGATCTCGGTCTTGGGCATGGCGGCGATGCGGGCGTCCAAAGGCATCCGCGCCGATTCCACGCCGCCGGAACATTACCCTCATCCGCCCGTCTCGTCTAACTCGAGAGCTGTTTCTCCGCGTTCGCCATGTTGAGTTGGATCGCGGGATTCAAACCCGCCCACGTGCCGCGGATGCGGCCTTGCGGATCGATGACGACCATCGTCGGATAGCCGTGGAGTTGAAAAAAGCCCTGCGATAAGCCTTGCGGATCGAGTGCGACGTTGCGCATACCATGCGCTTTGGCGAAAGGCTCGACGATGGCGCGAGGCTCGCCCTCGTCTACGGCCACCACGTCGACTTCGGGATGCGCGCGCGCGAAATTTTCTACCATCGGCAACGAAATTTTGCACGGCTCGCACCACGAGGCCCAAAAGTCCAAAAACACGACGCGTCCGCGGTGCCCGGTGAGCACGAACGGTTTTCCGTTCAGCGTCGCGTACGTGACGTGCGGGGCCGGATATGCGCCGGCTTTGTCCAGAAAGCGCGGCGCGATCGCCAGCTTGTACACAACGAACAGCACGACGAGAATCGCCAGCGCGTCGAGCAGACGCGAGAGCTTCACGGCGTTTACTCGGCGCTAAAGACCGCGGCGATCCCCTGACCGCCGCCGATGCACGCGGACGCGACGGCGTATCCGCCGCCGTTGGCGCGAAGATCGTGCAGCGCCGTATACGCAATGCGGGCACCGGATGCGCCGAGCGGATGTCCGAGCGAAATTGCGCCGCCGTGCGGATTCAACCGCACCCCGTTGCTGCCCATTTCTTTAAGGCACGCGAGCACTTGCGGCGCGAAGGCTTCGTTGATCTCCATGACGGCGAGATCTTTTTGCGCGATTCCCGCGCTCTGTAGCGCTTTGGGAATGGCGACTGCCGGACCGATCCCCATGATATCGGGATCCACACCGACCACGCTGCCGCCGATCAAACGGCCGATCCACTCGATACCGTCGGCTTTTGCCTGCTTCACCGTTGTGAGCACGACGGCGGCCGCGCCGTCGGTGATGCCGCTCGCATTGCCGGGCGTAACGACGCCGTCTTTGCGGAAGCGCGGCGGCAGTTTGCCGAGTTTCTCCATCGACAATCCGGCGCGCGGGCCTTCATCCTTGTCGATGATCGTCACGTTGCCTTTGCGGTCTTTGATCTCGATCGCCGCGATCTCTTCGCCGAAATACCCGTTGCTTTGCGACGCGACGGCGCCTTCTTGCGATTGCAGCGCAAACTCGTCGCACGCTTCGCGCGCGATGTCGTATTTCGACGCGAGATTTTCCGCCGTGATTGCCATCGGCATGCCATTGTACGAGTCGGTGAGCGCTTCCCAAAGGGTGTCCTCGAACTTCACCGTTGCGCCGAGCGGCAGGCCTTTACGCGCGCCGCGTACGACGTGCGGCGCTTGGCTCATCGACTCGGTCCCGCCCGCGAGCGCGTATGTCGTCTGGCCCAGTTTGAGCGAGTTGGCGGCCGTCAGGATCGCTTGCAGCCCCGAGCCGCACAAGCGGTTCAGCGTGAGCGCCGGAACGCCAACGGGGATTCCCGCGCGCAGCCCGATGTGGCGCGCGAGGTAGATCGCATCCGCGCTGGTCTGCATCACGTTTCCGAACACGACGTCGTCGATGCGCTCCTTGGGAACGCCGCTGCGCGCCAGCGCCGCCTCGGCAGCGTGGACGCCCAAATCGGTTGCGGTGAAGTCGGCGAGCACCCCGCCGAAGTTGCCGAACGGCGTGCGCGCGCCGGCGATAATGACGATATCGTTCTCGGAAATGGACATAGCGGGCGGGGTTTCCAGCCTCGAGGGTGAACCACCCTTCCCGATGCCAATGAATCGTCCCGCGGCCATCACGCTTGATGCCCGTTCGCTTTTGCCTGCTACGAAGACCGAGCAAATCCTCGACGCCTTCGACAAACTCACCATGGGTGCGCTCCTCGAGATTAACGAGGAGACCGACCCGCGCGCGCTGCGCAACGAAATGGCGCAACTGCGCGCCGGAAAATTTTCGTGGGATGCACGGAATTTGGGTTCCAACCGCTGGACGGTCCGCCTGGAGCGCATCGATGAAAACGCGGAAGGCGAAGCGTTCCTACAGCACGTGCAGCCGTTCGGAACCGCGAAGGCCACGACGATTCGCGAGCTCGCCGCTCAGATGAGCGAGCGTCAATTCAAAGCCGGCGAGACGATCTTCGATGAAGGCGAAATGTGGCCGTATCTCGGCATAGTTAAACACGGCAAAGTGATTCTGACCCTGCTTTCCGCCGACGGAAAAACCCACACGCTGGGCGAGCGGTTGACGCACGACACGCTCAATGATTCCGGGACCTTCGATCAGGGCGGCTCGACGACGCGCTCCGAAGCCCTGACCGACGCAACCGTCGTCACGCTTCCCAGCGAAGCCGTTCTGCACGCCTGCCGCAACGATTCCGAACTCGCGCTGGGATTTTTGGCCGCTGCGTCGCAAGGACGCCGCCGTTCGATCGACACGATCTCCGATCTTGCGTTCGCTCACGTGCTGCAGCGCGTCGCAAAGTTTTTGTTGGGCTACGCTCGCGCGTCGGTCGGCATGACGCGCGGTCTTCCGGGCGTCGAGCATCTCTCGCAAGCGCAGATCGCTGCGGCGGCGGGTACCGTCCGCGACATGGCTGCGCGCGCGTTACTGCGGCTCAAAAATGCCGGTGCAGTAGAGCTGGACCGCGGACGCGTCAAAGCAATCGATCGCGCGCGCTTAGAAGCCTTCGCGCAGAACGTCCAGGCGCCGCCGGTTTAACCGCCTATTGCCTTGAGGGCTTCGGCAAAATCCTTGACCGGAACGACCTTGATGCCCGGCGTTCCGGCGACTTCATTGTAGTTTTCATCCGGCACGAGGAAGACGCCGGCGCCCGCGTTTCGTGCGGCTACAACTTTCTGTGCCGCGCCTTCGATGGGGCCGACGCTTCCGTCGTAAGCGATCGTGCCGGTTCCCGCGATTCGCTGCGAGCCGGGATGCCCCGCCGGACGCAGCGTGCGATAGATCTCCAGCGCAAACATCAAGCCGCCGGAACTTCCCGCCACGCCGGGCAAATGAAATGCGACCGCAACCGGAATCTCCGGGCGCTGGTAAATCGTCGTCAAGTACACGCCCAGCGCCGTGCGGGTTTTATATTGCATTGTCGGCACCATAAGGCGCAATTCCGTTCCGCGGCGCATGACGGACATGCGTACTACGCTGCCCGCCTTTACGTGCTCCAGCGCTTGGCGCACATCGGCATTCGACGCAATCGGATGTCCGTTGAGCGCGATCAGCATGTCGAGCGATCGAAGCACTTTCTTGGCGGGCGCATTGGCGGCGAAATAGACGGCGAGCACGCGCGACCGCGGCACCGGCACGCGCAGACCCGCGGCGCGTTCGGCGACGAATGCGGCGATCGATTGACTCTCGCTCATCGCTTCGCGTTCGACGCCGTCGTACTCGACGGCCGTCACGCCTTGCGGCACTACGTCTTTCGTGCGGACGATGCGCGCGCCGGGAAGAAGTCCGGTAAGCAGTTCGGTCAGCGTCGCGCGCGGGGCGAAACGCACGTCGGTCAAATACAGCGGCGGAGGCGGCGGCGTATGCCTTGCCACGGAAACGACACCGCGCAAATCGATGGCTTGCCCCGGCAGCATCAATGAATACGGCGTCGGGACGAATGTGGCCGCGGCCGCCAAAATGACGGCCGCGATATACAGACCTGCCCGGCTACGAGCTAGTCGAATGCGCATCGCGCATTTATTGTACCAATTCCACGGATTCTAAAGCGGCCGTCTCGTCGGGCGCTTGAGCGTCGAACGCGGCCCGCTTGCTCTTTGCAGCGGCGTCGGCAACCGGTTGCGAGGGCGTCGCGGCAACCGTGCGCGGCGTAAGGGCTTCGCGGCCTTTGCGTACCGAGCCGATCGCGTTGGAAAGCCGCGCTTCCAGTTCGCCGAGCAGCTGCGCGGCGTAACCGTCCGCGCCTTCTTTCACTTTACGGGCCCGCTCTTCGGCTTCGCGAAGAATCACGTCGGCGGTGGTGCGCGCACGGCGCACGATCTCGTGGTCGTCGACGAGTTCTTCGTGCTTACTCGTCGCCTCCGTCACGATCGTTTGCGCTTTCTCTTGCGCGGCGCGAATCATGCGGTCCTGATCTTTCGCGATCAGTTTCGCCCGGCCGACCTCTTCAGGCAGCGTGGAACGGATCTTCTCGACGAATTCGATCAGCCGCTCTTCGCTGAGCACGCGGTAGCCGGCGGGCAGCCAGGTGCCCTCGTGAATATAGGCTTCCAATTTTTCCAGAACGCGATAGACCGACATTAATTACCCTCCGTTATTTTCGAAGCGTCGCCCGTTTAGTGGCCATGACGCGCATCACCGGATCCGGAACCAGCGCGGCGACGTCTCCGCCGAGAAAAAAGACTTCTTTGACGATACTGGAGCTGACGAACGAGTACTTTTGGTCCGACATCAGAAACATGGTGTCGACGTCCGAGAGCGCGCGATTCATCAGCGCCGTGGACATCTCGTTCTCGAAATCCGAGACGACCCGCAGCCCCTTGACGATCACGTCCGCCTCGAGAGATTTCACGTAGTCCGCCAGCAGCCCGCGGAAATGTTCGACGCGCACGTTTGCCAGGTGAGCGACGCACTTGCGAATCATCTCTTCACGATCTTCGAGCGTGAACATGGGTTCGCGTTTCTGCGGATTGACGACGACGGCTACGATGAGTTCGCTGAAATACTTCGACGCACGTTCGATGACGTCGAGATGCCCGTTCGTGGGAGGGTCGAACGAGCCCGGATAGATCGCGCGGGGAACCCGCGCCGGACGGCCATTAAGCACAGGGGTCACCCTGTGGCGGTACCGCTCGGCGTAAAGAAAGCCAGCGCGACATCGCCATACACTTCTTCACGCACGCCGCGATACCCCGGTATGTCCGGCAGAATGGTGCGGGCACTGTGCTCGAAGATGACCAGCGCGTCGTCCGCAAGCAGTCCTCGTTCGAGGAGCAGGCGGAACATCTGCAGCGGAATTTCATTATCGTACGGCGGGTCGGCGTAGACGATATCGAACTTGCCGTCGAGGCGGTAGAGCGCGCGGTCAACCGGCGCGGAGATTACGTCGACGGTTCCCGAGACCCCGAACTGATCGGCGGCTTCTTTGATCGCTTCCGCCGTGTCGCGATGCCCTTCTACCGAGACGACGCTCTGCGCTCCGCGCGAGGCCGCTTCGAAACCGATCGCGCCGGTGCCGGCGAAAAGATCGAGAAAGCGCGCTCCGGCGATGCGCGGCTGCAGAATCGAGAATAGCGATTCTTTGACGCGCCCGGGCGTTGGACGGACATTCATCCCTTTGGGGGATTTGAGTTTGCGGCTGCCGAGGTTTCCACCGGTGATCTTGGGCACGGCCCCGCTGTTCTACACCAGGGCGGGTAGTTCCGCGAGGTTGTGAATCACGGCCGAGGCGGCAGGAACATCCTGCGGATATGCAATGCCTTCCGCATCGAGCCAGACCGCGAACATTCCGGCGCGAAGCGCTCCGCCGATGTCCCCGGCAGGCGTGTCGCCGACATAAGCGATTTCTTGCGGACTCCGCCCGAACGCGCGCGCCAACGCTTCGAATGCCGCGGGCTCCGGTTTCTGCACGCCTAGGTCTGCACTGACGATGACCGGCCCTTCGAATCCCACGCGTTCAGCCTTGCGCTGTTGCAACGGCGACCATCCGTTGGTCAGAATCGCGACGGGAATCTCGCGGCGCCGCAATTCGGCGAGCATCTTCTGCGCGCCGGGTTCGGGGATTACAAACGAATCCACCATCTGCACGCACATCGTTTTGTATTGCTCCACGTATTGCGAGGCATCGGAGCATCCGCGCTCGCGCATGAACGATTCGACGGCGTCTTCGATCGTGCACCGGCCGGACCGCTGACGCACCAGCAGCGCGTCGATGCGCTCGATCTCTTCCGCAAGCGTGCCCAAGGGTTCGGCTTCATCTTCACACGCGTAGTCGAGCATGCGCAGAAACGCGACGCGCTCGAGCTTGTTGTCTATTCCCAGTGTGTGATCGAAGTCGAACCCAACGGCTGCGATCACGCTACTTCGGCGCCGGCCCCTGGATTCCGCGCACGAACTTCGTGGGATCGATCCACTTCTTCAGCGCCGCACGAACGCTCTGCGCGGTTGCCGAAAGCTCGCGCTGCGCGTCCAGCGTCGCTTGATTCAAGGGTAATCCCAACGAGTCGAAGCGCAGCAGCTGATCCGAGACGCCTTCGAAGCTTTGCTGGCGCAGCGGCACGTCGCTTATGAGCATCGCTTTACTTTTCTCCAACTGCGAGGGTGCAATGACGCCGCTCTGCAGCGAACGCAGGTCGGCGATTGCGAGGCGCTCCGCCGGCACGATCTTATCGGGATCGCATGCGTACGTAATCGAGAATTCCGCGCGGTTCTTGTACGACTCGATGCTGGAGCGCGCATCGTACACATAGCCGTGTTTCACGCGCAGATCGTTCATGAGCAGCGACCCGAATCCACCGCCGCCCAGAATGTTGTTGCCGACCTGCAGCGTCGCCCAATCGGGATCGGCGCGTTTGAGATCCAGCACTTGCGCGAGCTCGACCTCCGACTGCACGCGCCCCGTGTCGGGAACCTGGACGCTCGCAGAAGCGTTTTTCGGCACGACGGGTAGCGTTACGTCCGGCTTGGGCCCTTGCGCCTTCCACGCGGCGAAGTATTTCTCGAAAACCGAGCGCGCCTGGTCGGGCGTCACGTCACCGATCACGACGACCGTAGCCATGTCGGGACGGTAAACATTCGCGTAATACGATTTTACGTCGTCGATCGCCACCGAGCCCGCGGTCGTAGGCGTAGCAAACTTCTGAACCGGATCCGTTGCAGGATACAGCGCTTTGTTGAGCGCGACGTCGATTAAGTGATCGGGCGAGGTCATCACGCCCGTGAGCGCGCCCACGCTTTGCTGTTTGACGATCCCGAAGGCTTGCTCGGGAAATGCGGGATGCAGCTCTTCGTCGGCGAGGAGCTGCACGCCCCGATCGAACTTGTCGCTAAGCACGCGGAGTGAAAAATCGGTGCCGGCCGTCGCCTCGGCGGCGATGGCATCGAGTTGCCGGCGGAGTTCGATGCGGTTGTACGTCGTGGTGCCGAACGGGAAGAGTCCCGCGACGATATCCCCGACGCCGAGCTTTTCGGCCGGCGCCTGAATCGCTTCGTTGCTCTGGATGCTGCCGTGCACTTCAACCGTCTTGGTGACGTGTTCCGGCTGCACGATAAGGTGCATGCCGTTCGAAAGCGTGATCTTTACGGGGTGCAGCGTTTCCTGCGGCACGCTGACGTGCGCGAACGCCGCCTGCGCCCAAGCCGGGAGCGGCTGCGCTTTTTCCGGCGTGATCGTGTTGTTCTCTTTCGCCGTGCTGGACGCGCCGCCGTTTACTTTGCCCAGATTCTTCGGCACCGCGTACGCGGTGATCGCGCGCGAGGGATCGACGTATTTGCGAAGCACGCGGTTGACGTCGTCCACGGTAACGCGCTCGATCGCCGAGAGCATTTCATCGGGCGAGGATTCCCCTTGCGCCGCTACGGCCTGGCTCCACTCGAACGCAAGGCCCTGAATCGAGTTGCCGCGGAATTGCGCGTCGGCAATTGCACGCTGTTTGGCCACTTGCACCAAATCTGCCGGAACGCCGTTTTTGCGGTAATTCGCGAGCACGGTTTCCAAATCGGCCGCAGCGGCCTCGGGTTTGGTGGTAACCGGCACCACGGAGATCGCCGCACTCGCCGTGCCGTACGGGTGCGATTGAACATCTTGAAATCCGGCATAGAGCGATTTGCCTGACGCAACGAGGCCGTAGATGTCGCCGCGCTGGTTGTTCAAAACCGACTCGAGAATCTGGGCGGCGGCGTAATCCTTATCTTTCCAGCCGGGTAACCGGTAAGCGACGGCGACGAGCGTATACGGCTGATCGCTGTTTACCCGGTAGCTTGCGGCTTTGAGCGGCTGCAGCGACACGACGCCGCGCGCAGGCAGTTTTCCGGCCGGAATGCTGCCGAAGTATTTCTGCACTTGCTTGATCGCCGCCGGCCCGTCAACGTTTCCCGTGATGATGTACACGGCGTTGTTCGGGTGATACCAGGTGTCGTAGAACGAGCGCAGCACCTTTGCATTGATCTGCTTATTGAACGAGTACAGCGTGCCCAAGCCGTCTTTCGCATAGGGCGTGCCTTTGAAGATCGACGGCAGAATGGTGCGCTGGAACAGCTTGGCCAGCGGAACGCTATCGTCTTGCGTGACCTCTTGTTTGATAGCGCCGCGTTCGGCTTCCCAGCCCGATTGCGCCAGCGTTAGCCTGCGCGCGCGATCCGCCTCGACGCGCAATGCGACGTCCAAATACTGCACGGGAACCGAGAAGAAATACTGCGTGGTCTCGGCTTCCGTGTCGGCGTCGTAGTCGCCGCCCATGAGCTGAGAGATCTCGAAGAGCTGCGTTTGCGAGACGTCCGGCGTGCCGCGGAACATCATGTGCTCCAGCGCGTGCGCTTCACCGGCGAACTGTTGATCGTTCGATCCGGCGCGGTAATTCAACACCGTCGTAACGACGGGTGCAAGCGGATCGTGCACCACGACGACTTGCAAGCCGTTCTTCAGTGTGGCGCGCGTTACGGTGAGCGGCTGCGCGCTCGCCGGTGAAAACGTAAAGAGGCCCAACCCGAGAGCCAGCACAAGTGCGCCGGCCATGCGTACTGCGTTCTTCATGGGCGCCTCGTTCAAGAGGAAAGCAGCATCGCCCTCGCACTGGGTTCGCCGTCGATGAGCGCCCGCAAGCCCACGTGTTCGGGCCGCTTCAGTGCCGGGTCCGAGGCCACGAGCCGTTCGGCTTCCGCTTTCGCTTCGCGGTAAATCGCGATGTCGCGAACGAGATCCGCGACCCGGAAATCGGCCAGCCCGGATTGCGCCTTGCCCGCGAATTCGCCGGGGCCGCGCAAACGCAGGTCTTCTTCCGCAATCCGAAAACCGTCGGTGCAATCGTTTAAGATGGTCAAGCGCTCGAGTTCGCTCGCGTCTTCCGGCGCGATGAGCAGACAGAACGAGCGCGCCGCGCCGCGCCCCACACGGCCGCGGAGCTGATGCAATTGCGCAAGTCCATAGCGCTGCGCGTCCAGAATCACCATGACGCTCGCATTGGGCACGTCCACGCCGACCTCGACGACGGTCGTTGCAACGAGCACTTGCACGTCGTTGCGGCCGAAGCGCTGCATAATTTCTTCTTTTTCGCGCGCCGGCATGCGGCCGTGCAACAATCCCAAACGCAGATCGGGAAATACGTCGTTTTGCAAACGTTCGGCTTCGGCCAGCACGCTCGTCAGATCCGACTCGCTCTCATCGATGGCCGGCGCGACGATGTACGCCTGGTGCCCGCGCTCCACGTTGAGCCGGACGAATTCGTAAGCTTCGTCCAAGCGGCTGCGGCGCAGGGTGAACGTTTCGATCGGCGTGCGTCCGGGAGGAAGCTCGTCGATCGTGGATGCATCCAGATCGGCGTAAATCGATTGCGCCAGCGTGCGCGGAATGGGGGTCGCCGTCATGTGCAGCGTGTGCGGAGCAACGCCTTTTTCCCGAAGCTTGGCACGCTGTTCGACGCCGAAGCGATGCTGCTCGTCGATGATCGCAAGGCCTAAACGTGCGAACTCGACGTTCTCCGTAATGAGCGCGTGCGTGCCCACGCCGACCGCGGCTTCACCGCTCGCGAGCTTTCCCACGGCGGCCGCGCGCGCTTTGGCACTCTGACTGCCGAAGACCGCTTCTACCGCGATGCCGAACGGCAGCAGCAGCGGCGCGAGTTTCGCCGCGTGCTGCGCGGCAAGGATTTCCGTCGGCGCCATGAGCGCCGATTGTACGCCGTTGCGCGCCGCCAAAAGGATTGCCGCGGCAGCAACCAGCGTTTTACCGCTGCCGACGTCGCCTTGCAGCAACCGGTTCATCGGCGCGTCTTGCGCCATATCGGCCCAAATCTCGCCCACGACTCGGCGTTGCGCGTTCGTGAGCGGAAACGGCAGTTCGCGTTCGAATTCGGCGAGCAGATCCGGTGCGGCTTTAAGGGCTTGCGCGTTGCGCTCCGAAGTGCGCGCGGCGCGCTTGAGCTGCGCCGCGAGCGCAAGGGCCAGGAACTCCGTAAAGATGAACCGCTCGAGCGCCTTGCCTGCCTCTTGCGGCGTACCGGGCGAATGCATCGATCGATACGCTTCGTGCAGCGGCGGAAACTTTTTTCGTTCCAGGATCGCCTGCGGCAGCGGTTCCTCGCCGGCAAGAGCGAGCAAGGCCGGCAGATTCTTCTGAATGACTTGATGAATTTTGCGCGAGGTCAGCGTTTTGCTCGCGGAATAGACCGGCACCATCTCGCCGTGGTAGGTTTCGTCTTCGGCAAGCACGCGGTGCGTGGAAACGTTGATCTTTGCTCCGGCGTGCGTGCGTTGCACGCGGCCGCGCACGAAAAGCCGCATGCCTTTCTTCAGCGCGCCGATCAAATATTTGCGCCCGAACCACGTCGCAATAAACGTGCCGGTGTCGTCTTCGAGTTCGGCTTCGACGATGGCCAGGTTACGCGTGCGGCGTTCTCGCAACCACAAGATCGTGCCGACCGCGTTCTGCTCCGACTCGCCGGTCGTCAGCTGGGCCGCGGGCGTCGGATAGCGCAGATCTTCGTACCGGTGCGGAAAATCGTCGAGCAGATCTTCCGCCGTGCGGATGCCCAATTCGGCGAAGCGCTCCGCGAGCTCTTTTCCGACGCCCGCCAGCGAAGTTATTTGACTCGTCGCAGCAACTCCGCGCCGACGTCGTCGAAGGCAATGTCCGCGTGTTTGAGCAGCACCAGCAGATGGAACAGCAGATCGGCGGATTCCCACACGAGCTCTTCGTGCGAGGCGTTCTTCGCCGCGATGACCACTTCGGTCGCTTCTTCACCGATTTTTTTACCGATTTTATCAACGCCGCCCGAGTAGAGCTTTGCGACGTACGATGAATCCGGCGAGGCGGCTTTGCGCTGCTCCAGCACTTCGTCCAGGTGCGCGATCGCGCGAGCCAAGGACCGTGCGTCATCTTCGCCGGCGATGACATTGTGGAAGCAGCTTTCCGCGCCCGTGTGACATGCCGGTCCCTCGGGGATGACGCGATACAAAAGGGCGTCGGCATCGCAGTCGTACGCGATTGAAACGACTTGCTGCGTGTTGCCCGACGTCTCGCCTTTGTGCCATAACGACGATCGCGAACGGCTGTAAAGATACGTGCTGCGCTCCGCGATCGTACGCTCCAGCGCTTCACGGTTTGCGTAAGCGAGCGTAAGCACTGCACCACTGCGCGCGTCGGCGATCACGACGGGCAACAGCCCGTCGGCGCCCCACTTCAACTGGTTCAAGTCCATGGCCGTATGGGAATCCCTCGCGCGGCCAAGCCTTCCTTTAAAACCGGAATCGGAAGTTCGCCGAAGTGGAAAAGCGTCGCGGCAAGCGCGGCATCCGCGCCCGCGCGCTCGAACGCGTCCGCGAAATGATCGACCGTTCCCGCGCCGCCTGATGCGATCACCGGAACCTGCACCGCGTCACGAACTGCGCGCGTGAGAGCAATGTCGAATCCGGCTTTCGTGCCGTCGGCGTCCATGCTGGTGAGCAGAATCTCACCGGCACCGAGCGATGTGCCACGCCGCGCCCACTCGATAGCGTCCATACCGGTCGCCGTGCGCCCTCCGTCGATGACGACTTCCCAGCCCCCGTCCGGATTGGCGCGAGCATCGATCGCGAGCACGATGCACTGACTGCCGAACTCCGCGGCCGCCTCGCGAAGCAGGTCCGGCGTTCGAACCGCCGCGCTATTCAACGAGACCTTGTCGCAGCCCGCGCGCAACAGCGAGCGTACGTCGTTCACACTATTTACGCCGCCGCCCACGGCGAACGGGATCGTCAGCTCGGAAGCGACCGCGCGCACGACGTCGCGCGTTGCCTTCCGCCCTTCGACCGTCGCCGTAATATCCAAAAACACCAGTTCATCCGCCCCGGACGCTTCATAAGCGCGCGCGAGTTCCACCGGATCGCCCGCATCGCGCAACTCGACGAATTTGATCCCTTTGACCACGCGCCCGTCTTTGATGTCCAAGCATGGAACGATCCGCCGCACCAGCATCAGAAACCGGCCGCCGCGCGTTCCAAGCGTTTGGTGAGCGCATAGAGCGTTTCGACGTGCGGTGCCGGCACGCCGTAGCGCCGCGCGAGTTCCACCACGGCGCCGGCAATCGGCTCCAGTTCCAGCGGTTTGCCGGCTTCCAGATCTTGCAGCATCGAGGTTTTGACGTCGGCGATGTGTTCGGCCCACTTCAAACGCTCCTCCGCGTCCACGCCTGGTTCGACACCCGTTGCGCGCGCCACGGCCAGCGCCTCGTCGATCGCCGCACGCAACACTTCCCGCGTTCCGGGATCGCGCAGCATGGTTTGCACCGTCGCACGCGTGAGCGCGCTGACCGGATTGAGCGCCGTATTGTTCACTAGCTTGCGCCAGATATTGCGCCGGATATCGGGTTCGATGGGCGCATGCATGCCGGCTTGCAGAAACGCTTCGGAGAGCGCGGAAATCCGGTCCGTCACCGAGCCGTCGAGTTCGCCGATGGGATAGAGCATGCCGCCGCTCTGCGCGATGCAGCCGGGGCGCAAGATGTGCCCCGATGCGTGCACGACGCCGCCGACGATCGCAGCATACGGAATCGTGTCGCGAATGGCGCCGCCCGGATCCACGGACTCGAGCGCGCGTTCCCGCTCGTACCAAAAGGGCAGGCCGTTCTGCAGCGTCACGAACGCCGCGCCGGCGCGAACTGCGTCTTCGAACTGATCGAGCACGCCGGCCCACTGGTGCGATTTGAAGGTGACGAGCACGTAATCCAGGTCATCGAAGGCTCGCAAATCCTCAGCCGCCGGAACCCGCACGGTGAACTCGCCCAAGTCCGACGTTACGTGCAAGCCGTGCTCGCGGATAGCCTCCAGATGTTCGCCGCGCGCGACGACGCAAACGTCCGCGCCGCTCCGCGCCAGCGCGGCGGCGATAAATCCCCCGATGGCTCCGGCCCCGAAAACGGCGATTCGCACGCGCGCTCGGTTCGCCGGAAAGAAAACGAGGCCCGCTGTTTGCAGCGGGCCTCGCGACACTGGAGGCGACGGGCAGATTTGAACTGCCGAATGGGGCTTTTGCAGAGCCCTGCCTTACCACTTGGCTACGTCGCCAATCTCCAGTACAGCACAGCGGGTGGCGGGAATCGAACCCGCGCGTCAACCTTGGGAAGGTCGCAGGCTGCCATTACATCACACCCGCCCACGCTGGGCGACCGCCTCCGTTCTTCGGACCGGGCACCGCTCCCTACAAACGGCCGCCGGAGAGCTTGGTTGCAGCGGCGAACGGGCGGGCGTGACGTTCATCTACGGGATACCCGCCTGGCTCTTCATCTCCGCATGCGTGCTGGGTTCGTGCATCATCGCAGGTTCGCTGCTGACGCTCACGCGTAACCGTATCTCGCGCAACGATCTCATCGCGCACAACGATGTTGCCGGGCCGATTCTGACAATCATCGGAACGGTGCTCGCCGTCATGATGTCGTTCATGGTCATCGGTGTGTGGCAAGAGTACGATAACGCCGCTCAAAACGTGCAAGTCGAGGCAGGCGCGCTCTCGGATATCCATCATCTCGCCGACGGGCTGAACGAGCCGGACCGCCATCTGCTGCAAGCGCGTGTCGACAAGTACATCACCACCGTACTGAACGTCGAGTGGCCGCTGATGCAGCACGGCGGGGAGAGCCAAGTCGCGCACGATACGGGTTACGAGATCTACAAGCAAATCGTGCATCTGCGTCCCGCGACCCCGGCGCAGCAGACGCTGCAATCAACGGCGCTCGACATGGCGATGAAATTTTTGGACGCGCGCCGGCAGCGCATACACGACAACCGTCAGGGCATTCCGTTCGTGTTGTGGGCGGTGATGCTCTTCATCGGCGCGGTCACGGTGCTTTTCTGCTTCTATTTCCGCGTCGATCGCCCCAAAGCGCAGTTGCTGATGGTGCTGGCTGTTACCGCGGTTATCGCCATCACCTTTTCACTTATCGCAGAGCTGGATTTTCCGTTCCGCGGCGACGTCGCAATCTCGACGAGTTCATTCGAGCACGTCTTCAAAACCGTGCACAACATCGGTCTCGAGCACTAAGAGCCCATGATATTGATCGCGCGGCCCGCAACGACGGCGATCGTGACCAGCGAGGTGAGTGCCTCAGCCATCATCATGACCTTGGCGATGCCGGTGAGCGGGAAGGTGTCGGTCGGGCTGAACGCCGTCGCGTTCGTGAACGAGAGAAATACGTAGTCCAAGAACCCGGGCCGCCACGGATAATGTTCGCGCACTTCGGGCGTGAGCGCCATTTGCGGAAAAAGAAAATCCGCGCGCCGTACTTCTTGTTCGTTCTGCGTACGCGGACGGACGTCCGGACCGTGGCCGTCAATCTCCCAAAACCACAGAGCGTACACGATCACGTTCGTAAGCCAGATCTCCACCGCGGCGAGAAGCAGCTGTTCGCCGCCGATCGGCTTGCGGTGATGGACGGAAACGATTTGCAGCAGCAACGTCACCACTGTGCCGACATTGAACACGTTGAGCAGCACCACCGTGAAGATGGACATGCCGCGATGTAGCGGCGATTCGTGATGGCGGCGCGGTGAGATCACGATGAGCGGAATCAGGATCACGCCGACCAGCGCCGGCATCAGCCACAACGGGCCAACCACGATCTTCGGCGGAAGCGTGACGTAAAAAACGATGGCGGCCGCAACGCCCAGGGCGGCGTGCCAACGCGGTTCGGCTTGCGCCGCAGCTTGCTGCATGCGCCCTCCGTTCGCAAGCCAGTGCCGGATTGCATCCTTCGCGCGGCGCGCGAGGTTCTGGTGCACATGGCAACTGATTTCCGAGACGGCAAAACCTTTCCGCGCCGCGGCCGCGAACCGATCGGCGAGGCGCTGTGGCTGGCGCGCGTGTTCGATAAGGCGCGTGCCGCGAAGAACGGCACGATTTACGACTACATCTATCCCTGCCCGATGGACAAAGGCGTTTTCGAGCGCTGGGGCGTCACGCCGGAAGAGTTCGACGCCGCGATTAGCACGCGGAATAGCGATGCCGAAATGGCCGAATGGCTGCGCAGCCGCACGACTCCGGAACAAATCGAGGCCGCCAACCGCTGGCTCCTCGATGAAAAGATGGAAAACCTCGAGCGTCAGGATTCCGAGGAAGGCGCTGCGGCTTCCATGTAGCATCTGCGCTGCATGGGACAGATGATCGAATATGCGCGGCCCGATGGCCAAATGGCTCCGGGCTATTTCGTTCAACCGGAAAAGCAGCCCGAGTCCGCGCCTTGCATCGTGGTGATCGAAGAGTGGTGGGGCGTGACGGCCGAGGTCATGGCAGTGGCCGACCGCTACGCTTCGCTCGGATTCCGGGCGCTCGTGCCGGATCTCTTCCGCGGGCGCACCGCGGCGACCGGCGACGAGGCTAACCATTTGATGGAAGGCTTGGATTTCCAGGACGCGCTCACGCAAGATATCGCCGGGGCGCTTCG
>JAICWY010000155.1 GCA_025934645.1 Vulcanimicrobiia bacterium | reverse complement strand
TCCCGGTGTCGATGCCGCGCTCGCGCGGCTGCGCGCTGCCGGCATACCGCTCGCCGTCGTTTCGAATCAGAGCGGGGTTGCGCGCGGGATGATCACGCTAGAACAAGTCGAGGCGGTGAATCGCCGCATCGACGAGGTCCTCGGGCCGTTTCAAGCGTGGGAGTATTGCCCGCACGGGCCGGACGACGCGTGCGAATGCCGCAAACCCAAGCCCAAGATGATTCTGGACGCGGCGCGAGCGATGGGCGTTGAGCCTTCGTGCTGCGTGGTGATCGGGGATAAGGCCAGCGATGTGGAGGCCGCGCTCAACGCCGGCGCGCGGCCCGTTTTCGTAAACGGCGCCTACGGCGTCGTGGAAGCTATCGAGTCGATCCTAGCCAGTAATTCGCATCCGGCGCATTGACGGCCAGGATGCTTTCGTGCTCCATCTGCCGTTTCGGAATGTGCACGATGCTGCTCACGCGTTCCCACGCGTTCATCACTTTGACCACGTAGTTCTGCGTTTCGGCATACGGCGGGATGCCGCCGTATTGCGCGACCGCGCGCGGGCCTGCGTTATAGGCCGCGAACGCGAGCTTGTATTGGTTCGGTTTGCCGCGGTAGCGCTCCACCAGTCCGCCCAGGTAGCGCGCTGCGCCCTGCAAGTTCTGATACGGATCGCGCGGATCGACGCCAAGCCGTGCCGCGGTTCCGGGCATGAGCTGACCCAGGCCAATCGCGCCGGCCCATGATTGGGCGTGCGTGTGCCACGCGGATTCAACGCTGACGAGCGCGACTAAAATGTTCGCGTCAATCTTCCAGCGGTTGGCGTTGACGATGAGATGTTTTGCCAATTCCCGGCTTTGCCATAGAGGCATCTGCGGATTAAACTTCCGCAGCACGCCGGCGTAGGCGCGCACCGCGACGGGAGTATTCGGCGTGGCGGCGCGGGCTTTCGGTGCCGCCGAAGCGGTCAACGGAGCAAAGGAACACACCGCAATTCCTAGTCCCGCAAGAAGCGGGGCAATGAATCGACGCATCGCCGTGGGATACGCGCCCGCCGGGGAGGGTCCTTGTGGAAAAGGTGGGAAGCCGGGGGTCCATGAGCCGATATTCGGGCATGACCCCTCGTGCGCGACGCAATTGGGGCATCGGCCTTATCGTATTCTTTATAGTCATGTGCGGACTGATCGCCTACTCGCAATGGTGGGCGTACCACGTGAACGTGCCTGCTTACCGGCAGCACGTAAAAGCACGCCCGTGAAGCTCTCGGGCACGGGTAAGTTGCTGCGCATTTTCGTCGGCGAGAGCGACCGCCACGGCGCACAGCCGCTGTATATGGCGATCGTCGAAGAAGCGCGCAAACGCGGGCTCTCCGGCGCGACCGTTTTCAAAGGCATCGAAGGCTTCGGCGGACACTCCGTCGTTCACGCCGCGCGGGTCTTCGATCTTTCGACGGATCTGCCCGTGCTGATCGAACTCGTCGACACCGAAGAGCGCATTCGCGAATTTCTCCCGGCGCTCGACGCTATGGTGCACGAAGGTTTGGTCACGCTCGAAACCGTCGAGGTCATCCATTATAAGAGCGGCGCGCCGAAAGGCGGCGCATGATCGGATGGCAATCGGCGCTCGCAGTTGTTGCGGGCGGCGGCATCGGATCGCTCATACGCTATCTCGTTACGTTCGGAATCATGCAGCGGCTCGGGCCCGGCTTTCCGTGGTGGACGTTCATCATCAACGTCACCGGAAGTTTTGTGATCG
>JAICWY010000093.1 GCA_025934645.1 Vulcanimicrobiia bacterium | reverse complement strand
GAACCCGTGTTACCGCCGTGAGAGGGCGGCGTCCTAGGCCACTAGACGATAGGGCCATACTCCGGGTGATGGATTCGAACCACCGAAATGCCTGATTCAGAGTCAGGTGCCTTACCAGACTTGGCTAACCCGGACCGCAGCGACGGTTATACTACACCGTCCCCCCCGTGTCTTGCAAGCGATCTTGCCGCTTTGCGTTACGGCCGCCGTACGTGGGTGTCTGGCTGTGGCAGTTCGGGCAAAGCATTCGTAAATTTTCGAACCGGTGGTCGTCGCGTACGCCGTTGATATGGTCGATGTGCATCATGATCGGCTTGCCGTGCCATTCACGCAAGCCACAGAGCTGACATACGTTTTGAAGCAAGCCCGCTTCCAGTAATCGCATTTTGATGGCTTTTCGAGAGGTGCTCGTCGCCAGCAGAACCTGAAGCGGCATGCGTCGCGCCCGTGCCGTTAGCTCGCCTCTCTTGACTGCTTTCGTCCAGGCTTCTGCGCAGAATCCAAATTTTTCACGGCACTGGCGGTACGAATGGCCTTCATCGTAGTAGGCCTGCACCGCGCTCCAATCGTAGCGGCGGCGGCGATCCTGAAAGAGCGTCGGCGTCGCCAACAGTTCTCCGCGCCTGATGGCTTTGTTCCAAGCGCCGCGCGTAAATCCGAAGGCGCGCTGACACTCTACATAGCCATGGCCATCATCGTGATAAGCCTGTATCGCCTTCCAATCGTACACCCGTTTCATTACTCGTATTATACTCGAACATACGTTCGATTGCAAACATAAAGCGCTCGACCCGAGCGCTCCGAGCAAACCAAGTTTCCGCATGCACCAAGCAGGGAAAATCCACGGCACGAGGCGCAACTCTGTGCCTCCTTGTTTCTTTAGCTTTCGGGAGGAACTTCGTGCAGGCAATCGTCTTGGTCGGTGGTGAGGGCACGCGTCTGCGTCCGCTGACGTTCGGTACTCCCAAACCCATGGTGCCGATCATGAACGTGCCGTTCCTCGCGCGCACGCTCGAACGGCTGTACGAAGCGGGAATCCGCGATGTGATCCTCCCCGCCGGTTACATGCCGCAAGCCATCACGGAGTACTTCGGCGACGGCTCGCGTCTCGGGATGAAAATCACGTACGTGATCGAGGACGAACCGCTCGGGACTGCGGGCGCCATCAAAAACGTCGAGCAGCACATTACCGGTCCGTTCTTCGTCCTCAACGGTGACGTGCTCACCAGCCTCGATCTGCAAGCGATGATCGACTTCCACAAGCAAAAAGGCGGCCTGGGCGTGCTGCATTTGATCACCGTGGAAGATCCGTCCGCCTTCGGCTGCGTCGTGCACGATGAGAACGGCCGCATCTCGCAATTCGTCGAAAAGCCGCCCAAAGGCAGCGAGCCGACGAATGACGTGAACGCCGGCACGTATCTGCTCGATCCGAAAGTGCTGGAGATGATTCCGCCCGGCCGCAACGTGTCCATCGAACGTGAAACGTTCCCGAAGGTTCTGGCCGACGGTCATACGCTCTACGCGTACACCACGAACGACTACTGGATCGATCTCGGCCGTCCGGAGCACTACCTCAGCGCGCACCGTGACATTCTCACCGGGGCGATGCCGCTTCGGCTCGAGCCTGGAATCAGTGGGCCGGGCGCGGCAGCGGTGCGCAATAATCCGAACCTGGTTGCGCCGCTCTTCATCGGCGAGGACGTCAGCATCGATCCGCATGCGAAGATCGGGCCGAACGTCGTGCTGGGCGATCGCTGCAGCATCGGCGCGAACGCCCAGCTCACCGACTCCGTGCTGTGGGATAACGTGACGGTTGAAGAAGGCGCACGCATGGATGAAGCCATCGTTGCCAGCGGCGCGCGAATCGGAGCGTCGGCGAGGATTGGGCGCGGAAGCGTTTTGGGCCACGACGTCGTGATTGAGCCCGGCGCCATAGTGCCGGAGGGTGGCCGCGTCGGTCCGGCCGCCCCAATCAGCGCCTAGCAAAAAGAAGCCAACCTAGCGCAACCCAAGCCTGCTTCGAAGGTTTATCCCTTACGAGCCCACGGGTATAAATTGCTCGTCTGCAGGGGGGTAGCCGCCAGCTTTGCCCACCCGCTTTTGTTAGTCTTTCTCCCAGCTGGCGTTTGGAGATCGTTGGTGATAGGTAGGCCCCAAGACGCGCTCGCCGTGGTCTCTGTTCCGCGCACCCTGTTCATGGGCTCGTTCCCTCCGCGGGAGTGCGGAATCGCGACCTTTACGAAAGACGTCGTGGATTCGTTCGACAAAGCGTTCCACACGAGCAGCGAAATTATCGCCATCGACGAGCCCGGCGGTGAAGTCCGCCTTTACGGGCCGGAAGTGGTCGCGCGTCTGCAGCAAAACCGCCGGGAGTCGTACACCGACGTTGCGGCGATGGTCAACGCGCACCCCGCGCAAATGTTGAACATCCAGCACGAATACGGGTTGTTCGGCGGCGAGCGCGGCGAGTGGCTCGTAGACTTGCTGCAAGCGGTCGAAAAGCCGGTTGCTATTACGCTGCACACCGTGCTGCCAGAGCCCGACGAAAACATGCTGCGCGTCACACGCGAGCTTTGCCGTTACGCGAGCATGGTGGTCGTGCTCTCGGAAACCGGCCGCGATTTGCTGGCGCGCGTCTATAAGGTCGATCCGGCGCGCGTACGCGTGATCCATCACGGCGTTCCCGATGTGCCGTTCCATTCCACCGACGCGGCGAAAGCTTCGTTCGGCATCGGACAGCGTACGGTGATTTCCACGTTCGGCCTGATCAACCGCGGCAAAGGCCTCGAATACGCGATCGAAGCGATGCGCGCGGTGGTCGCGCGCCATCCCGAAGCGCTGTACTTGATCTTGGGCGAGACGCATCCGGTCGTGCGCCGCCAAGAAGGCGAATCATACCGCGAATCGCTGCAGCAGCTCGTGCGCGAATACGGGTTGCAGAACAACGTGCAGCTGATCGACAAATATCTCGATTTTGACGAACTGGTCAGCTATCTCGAGGCGACCGACATTTATTTGACGCCGTATCTCAATCCGACGCAGATCGTCAGCGGAACTTTGGCGTACGCAGTCGGCTGCGGCAAAGCCATCGTCTCCACGCCGTACCTGTATGCCGAGGAAGTGCTCGCCAACCATCGCGGCTTCTTGTGCAATTTCCGCGACGCAAAGTCGATTGCGGACATCGTGAACGGCCTAATGGACGATCCGGCGCTTCGCCGCGCGACCGAACGCCGCGCGTACCGCTTCGGCCGGCAGATGACCTGGCCGCACGTAGCAGCCGAATACGGCAAACTTTTTGCGGACTTAGCTCCGCAGGAAATGGAGCTCGTCCATTCTGCATAGATTTGACGGCGTGCGATCGCTGCCGACGCTCGAGCATCTGATAACGCTCAGCGACGACGTCGGCGTGATTCAGCACGCGGTGGAAGACGTGCCGAACCGTTCGACGGGGTATTGCACCGACGACGTCTCTCGCGCGTTTATCGTCGTGTTGCAGAAGCTCGAGATCGATCCGCACGATGCCGTGGCGGAGCGGTTGGCTTCCATCTACCTCTCGTTCTTGCACGATGCGCAGCTTGCCGACGGCCGCTTCCACAATTTCATGGGCTACGACCGGACGTGGTCGGATACGGTGGGCACGCACGATTCCGTCGGCCGCGCCCTCTGGTCGCTTGGTTTCGGCATGCGCTACGCGCCGCGCGGTTCGTGGCGCCGCGTTGCGAAAAAGATCTTCGACAAAGGTTTAAACGCCGTCGACTGGCTGCAGTATCCGCGTTCGCAAGCGTACGCGATCATCGGCCTGGCGCACGCGGCGGAAGCGAGCGTCGCCGACGGCGACGTCCCGCAATACCGGCGCTATCTGCGCGCGCTGGCGGATAATTTGAAAGCGGATTATCTGGCGACTCGCGACGCGGATTGGCACTGGTTCGAACACGAAATGACCTACGACAACGCCCGCCTGCCGGAAGCGATGCTTCGCGCCGGCCTATCGCTGCGCGACGACGAGCTCATCGCCATCGGGCTGCGGACGTTCCAATTCCACGAGCGCGTGACCGTCGAAGGCGGTGTTTACGTGCCGGTCGGCAACGAAGGCTGGTACCGCCGCGGCGCCGTGAAACCGCGCTATTGCCAACAGCCGCTCGAAGGCGTCGCAATGGTCGACGCCGCGTTGGTGGCGTACGACGCGACGGGCGATCCGGCGCACCGTACCACCGCCCAGATCGCGCTCGACTGGTACTACGGCCGCAATTCGCGGGGCATCGTTATGGCGCGCAACGGCGGCTGCCTGGACGGGCTGAACGAGAGTTCGGTCAATATGAACATGGGTGCCGAGTCCACGCTCGCGTACTTGGCTAGCGCGTACGCGCTCGCGGCGCGGCCGGCCGCAACGCTTTCCGTGGCGCGTTAAAAGCGGCGGAAAAGCGACAAATATCGCGCCCCTCACGCCGTGGGGGGCGATTTTTGTACTCACGGCGAAGTAATGCGGGATGATCTTGGAGACCGAAGCCCTTAACGACATACAAGCCGCAGCCGTCCGCCATGCCAATGGCCCATGCCTCATTTTCGCAGGTGCCGGAAGCGGAAAAACGCGCGTGCTCACGCACCGCATCGCGTATTTGCTCGAGGAGCTCGACGTCGCTCCGGATCGCATTCTCGCAGTAACGTTCACCAATAAAGCCGCCGGCGAAATGAAAGCGCGCTTGGAGCGCATGGTGGGCACCGCCGCCCGCGATCTGTGGGTCGGCACGTTCCATTCCATGTGCGTGCGCATGCTGCGCCGCGACGGCGCGCGTGCCGGCATCTCCTCGAACTTCGCGATTATCGACGACACCGATCAACGTTCGCTCGTGAAAGACATCATTGCGGACCTCGACTACGACGAGCGTCAGATGACCGCGGGCGCGTGTCTTGCGGAGATCAGCAAAGCGAAGAATGCGCTGATTTGGCCGGAGCAGTATCACGAACGCAACACCTCGTTCATGGGCGAGCGTTTCGGCAATGTGTACGCGGAGTATCAACGCCGTCTGGCCGAGTCGAACAGCTTGGATTTCGACGATCTGATCGTGCGCACGATCGATCTATTCGATAAAGACGAAGCGACGCGCACGAAGTGGCAGAAGAAGTTCCAATACGTCCTGGTGGACGAATATCAGGACGTCAACTTCGCGCAGTACAAGCTCATCGCGATCCTGGCCGACAAACACAAGAACATCACGGTTGTCGGCGACGACGATCAGTCGATCTATTCGTGGCGCGGCAGCGATTACAAGATGATCCTGCGCTTCGAACAAGATTTCAAGGGCGCGAAAGTCTTCACGCTCGAAGAAAACTACCGCAGCACGCAGACGATTCTCGACGCGGCGAACGCGCTTGTCTCGAACAACAAGACGCGTCAGCCGAAAAAACTGTTCACCAGCCGTGCCGAAGGCGAGAAGATCACCGCGTTTGGCGCCGACACCGAGCGCTCCGAAGCGCGCTACGTCGTCGAGAAGATCAAGGAGCTCGTGCGTGAAGGCGCGGCGTACCGTGACTTCCTCGTGCTCTATCGCACGAACGCACAATCGCGCGTGTTCGAAGAGGCGCTGATCTCCGAGGGCATTCCCTATCGCGTCGTGGGCGGCGTGGGATTTTACGCCCGCGCCGAAATCAAAGACGTCATAGCGTACTTGCGCTATATCGAGAATCCGGCAGACGCACTTGCGTTCAAGCGCATCGTGAACGTGCCGCGCCGCAGCATCGGGCAGCAAACGCTCGCCAGCTTAGTGCAAGCTGCGAACGCGGCCGGCATTTCGGTGGGCCAAGCGGTGTTCGACAAAGAGCTGCTCAAAAAAGCGGTTCCGAAGAAGACCAAAGAGCTGGAGCGCTTCGCCGAACTCATCGAGACGCTGCGCGAGCGCGCCGCGGACTACTCGCTTGCGGATCTGCTCGTCGCAGTCATGGAAGAGTCCGGCTACGTGCGCGAACTGCGTAACGAAGACACGGCCGACGCCCGCACGCGTCTGGAAAATCTGCAAGAGCTCGTCGGCGTCGCGCGCGAGTACCAAGAGAACGATAGCGATGCGACGCTTTCGAGCTTCCTTGCGAATATCGCGCTTATCAGCGATCTCGACGCGCTCGATCCCGAGTCGTCGTACGTGACGCTCATGACGCTACACGGTGCGAAAGGCCTGGAGTTCCCGAACGTCTTCCTGACGGGCTTGGAAGAAGGCGTCTTCCCGCATTCGCGCGCGCTGGTCGACATGACCGAATTGGAAGAAGAGCGGCGTCTTGCGTACGTGGGCGTGACGCGCGCGATGGACCGCTTGTATCTCTCGTATGCGGAGCGCCGAACGCTCTTCGGTAACACGTTCGCGCATCCGAAGTCGCGTTTCTTAGAAGAGATTCCCGAAGTGGAGATGCTCGGCGGTGTCGTGCTTCCGCGTCCTGCCGGCGGCCGGTGGCGCGAAGTTGCGATTCACGAGAGCGCCGGCGCCGGTATGGGCATGAACCTGCAGAAGGGCGACCGTGTGCGCCATCCCAAGTGGGGTGAGGGCACGATCGGCGACGTCGTGGGCGCAGGCGGCGACGGTCTGGTTACCATCGACTTCCCGAACGTCGGTCAGAAGATGGTCATGCTGAAATACGCTCCGCTCGAAAAAGTGTAACCACTCTTTGTCATCGTGAGCCTAGCCGACGTGACTCCGTCAGGCCGCGTTCTCCACGTTGCAATCGCGGGTGGATACGGACGCATGGGAAGGCTGGCGGTCGAAACCGTAACGCAGGCTCCCGGCATTGCTTATGCCGGGAGCTTTGCTCGCGCCGCCAACCCTGACACAGATGTGTTCGACGATATCCGCGAGCTCATACGGAAGCGTGAGCCCGACGTGATCGCCGATTTCACGCTGCGGCCGGCGACGCAGAACGTTGCACGTGCCGCAGTCGAAGCGCGCATTCCGGTTATCATCGGCTCCAGCGAATGGGACGAACGCGAACGCGAAGAGCTGCGCGCGCTTTGCAACGAGCACGAGTCCCCCGCGCTCATCGTGCCGAATTTTGCGATCGGCGCGGTGCTGATGATGCGCTTCGCGCAGGAGGCGGCGCGGTTTTTCCCTACCGCGGAGATCGTCGAGTTGCACCGGGAAGACAAGCGCGACAAGCCGAGCGGCACCGCGGCAGCCACGGCGCGGCGCATCGAAACGCACGGCGGCCCCGCGCACGTTCCGATTCACAGCGTGCGCCTACGTGGCTTACTCGCGCATCAAGAAGTGCTTTTCGGGAATGCGGGCGAGCTGCTGACGATCCGGCACGATTCATTTTCGCGCGAGTCGTTTGCGAGCGGTATCCTTTTCGCCATCCGCAACGTGCACAAGCTTAGCGGACTTCACGTAGGCCTGGATGCACTGCTGGACGGAGCTGCGTCGTGAAGGTGGCTGTGGTCGGCGCGACCGGCGTCGTGGGCGAAACCATTTTGCGCGTTTTGGACGAGCGGCACGTGCCCGTTGAGAGCGTTGGTCTGTTCGCGTCGCGCGATCGCGGCAACGTGCACGCGACCACCGATGAAGCGCTGGCGGAGTACGACGCAGTCTTCTTCGCGAGTTCGGAAGACGCGAGCGAACGCTATGCGCCCGCATTGCTCGATCGCGGCGCGATCGTCATCGACAATAGCTCGACGTTCCGCATGCGCGAGGGCGTTCCGCTCATCGTGCCTGAAGTCAATCCGCACGCTTTAAACCCCGGTGACCGGCTCTTCCCCGTCGGCAACTGCACGGCGATCATTCTTTGCGTCGCGCTCGCTCCCGTGCGCGATGCCGCAGGCCTTGCTTCCGTGAACGTCGCGACGTATCAAGCAGTCAGCGGCGCGGGGCGCGCTGCGCTCGAAGAATTCGACCGCGGCGACGGCAACGTCGTGCGCAACGTCGTACCGCAGATTGGGTCGTTCGGCGAAAGCGGTTACACCGGCGAAGAGTGCAAAGTG
>JAICWY010000096.1 GCA_025934645.1 Vulcanimicrobiia bacterium | reverse complement strand
GGAGTTCAAGCGCGAGAGACTGGGCGAATAGCCCGGCGCAGTGAGCCGATCCGGCAGTGCGCCGGCTGCCGCGAGCGCAAGCCTCAAGCGGTCATGCAGCGGTTCGTTCGCATCGGTACGGGGCGCCCGGTTTGGGCGCCCGACCGGGGCGGCAAACGCCAGCCGGGCCGCGGAGTCTATCTCTGCGCGGCGGAGTGCGCCCGCCGGGTGGAAAAGAATAAAAAGTTTCCGGGGCTTGCAGCTGCAGCCGCCGAATACGGGTTACAACTAGGCTAACGGTTTGATGTAATTGACATGATAAACAAATCGCACAATGCGTAGGAGCGGCTTTATGAGCTGAGGGTAGATGCAGGCGCCCTCAGTTCTGCCACGGACCATGGACGGTCGAGGGACATCGCACGCCTGCTGTAGTTGAAAGGCAGATTTTGGCAACCGGTAAAGTTCGGATCTTTGAACTTGCAAAAGAGGTGGGGCTCTCGTCGAAGGAGCTGATCACCCTTTTTAATGAGCGGCTCGGCGGGATCTTCGAAGCGAAGAACCAGCTCAGCGTCGTTCCCGATAATATTGCGGATTTGGTGCGAAGCGTGCTGCTGAAGCCCGCCGCCCCCGCGAAACCCAAGCCGGAAGCTCCCGCCGCTGCGACGCCCTCCGCAGCGCCGCCTGCCCCTGCGCCTGCGCCCGTTGCCGAAGTTCCGAGCAAGCCGGCGGCGCCGCCTGCGCCGAAGAGCGAACCGATTCCCACGCTCAAACCCGTCGCGCAGAGCTCGCGCCGCACCGCGGCTGCGAAGCCGCAGCAGCCTGCCGCCGCACCAGCAGCGCCGGCCGGCGCGGGCACCGATGGAGATGCCGCTACGCCGGTAGCCTCGGCCGCTCCGCCTGCCGCACCGCCGAAAGCCGCCGCGCCGCCGCGCCCGGCCGCGCCCCCGCGCCCTGCCGCGCCGCCGGTCCGGCCTGCCGCATCTGCCGCGCCGCCGCGCCCGGCCGCGCCGCAAGTGCCCATTCCGCGTCTGCGTCCCGTCCCCGCAGGTCAGTCGTCCGTTTTGCCGCCGCGCCGCCCGGCACCGCCGCCGACGACCTCGGCTTCGGCTTCACCCGGCCCTGCGACGGGGCTGCCCGGCCGCCCCGGAGTCGCGCCGCGTCCCGGTCAGGCCGGCACGCCCGCGCCGCCGCAACCCGGTCAGCCGCGCGTTCCGCAGCCCGGACGTCTCATCTCGCCTGCGCCTCAGCGCCGTCCGCAGGGCAATGGTCCGTTCCGTCCGCTTACGCCGCCGGGTAACCGCCCGTTCACGCCGGCGCGCCCCGGCATGGCGCCTTCCGTTACCGACAGTCCGGCTCCAAGCTCCGGCGCCGGCGGCGGACGTCCCGGCGCGCACGGGCGCGATCGCGACGAGAAAATCAACAAGAAAGATCGCGAAAAGGAACTGCTGCTCGAGAAAGAGCGCAACCGTAAGAAGCGCGTCGAGGCTTCGGCCGCGCCGCCCGCGGCGAAGCTCGAAGCGATCGAGATTCCCGACTTGCTCACGGTGCAAGAACTCGCGACTTCCATGATCGTGCCGGCGAAAGACATCATCAAAGAGCTCATCAAGATGGGCACCATGGCGACGATCAATCAGAACATTCCGAGCGACGTTGCGATCAACGTCGCCAAGAAGTTCGGCTTCAATGCCGTCGTCAAGGAAGCCGGCGAAGAAGTCACCGTCGAGCAAGAAGAAGATAAGCCCGAGATGATGACGCAGCGTCCGCCCGTCGTCACCGTGCTTGGTCACGTCGACCACGGTAAGACCTCGCTTTTGGACAAGATCCGCAGCGCCGAGGTCGCCGCAGGCGAAGCCGGCGGCATCACGCAGCGCATCGGCGCCTACACGGTCGAGAAGAACGATCGCAAGATCACGTTCATCGATACGCCGGGCCACGAAGCGTTCACCGCAATGCGTGCGCGCGGTGCCAAAGTCACCGACGTCGCAATCCTGGTGGTTGCGGCCGACGACGGCGTCATGCCGCAAACGAGAGAAGCGATCGCGCACGTGAAAGCGGCCGGCGTTCCGATCGTCGTCGCGATGAACAAGATGGACAAACCGGAAGCGCAGCCCGAACGCGTCAAACAACAGTTGGCGGAACAGGGCCTGCAATCGGTGGATTGGGGCGGCAACATCGAAATGGTGCCGGTCTCGGCGCGCACCGGCGAGGGCATCGACTCGCTGCTCGAAACGGTGCTGCTTGAAGCCGACATCCGCGAACTTCGCGCGAACAAAAACCGCCGCGCGACCGGCGTGGTGATCGAATCCGCGCTGGATCGCGGACGCGGCGCCGTTGCAACGGTGCTCGTGCAGAACGGCACGCTGCGCGTCGGCGACATCGTCGTCGTCGGCGGCACGTTCGGTAAAGTCCGCGCACTCGTCGACGACAAGGGCAAACAAGTCAAGAAAGCCGGTCCCTCGATTCCGGTCGAGATCATGGGCTTGCAAGACGTGCCTGCGGCAGGCGACACGCTGATGGTCGTCAGCGACGAACGCGTCGCGCGCGAAACCGCCGAAAAGCGCAAAACGCGCCGGCGCGACGTGCGCATCGCGGCCACCGGTTCGCAGCGCGTTTCGCTCGAAACGTTCATGCAGATGCCGGCCGAAGGCAAGAAGACGCTCAACATCATCGTCAAGGCCGACGGGCAAGGTTCCGTGGAAGCGCTGCGCGCCCGCATGGAATCGCTCTCGACCGAAGAGGTGGACATCCGCGTGATTCACGGCGGCGTCGGCGCGATTACGCCGAACGACGTCAATCTCGCGAGCGCGTCGAACGCGGTGCTCATCGGCTTCAACATCCGTCCCGACGAAACGGTCAAACGTTTGGCCGAAAACGACGGCGTCGATCTGCGCTTCTATCAGGTCATCTACGACGTGGAAGACGATCTCAAGAAGGCCATGCGCGGCATGCTTGCGCCGGTTCAGCGTGAAATCACGCTCGGCCACGCCGAGGTTCGCGAGGTCTTCAAGGTCAGCAAGGTCGGTTCGATTGCCGGCTGCTACGTCAAAGACGGCAAGATTCAGCGCAACAACAAGGTACGCGTGCTGCGCGACCAGGCGGTCATTTTCGACGGCGAGCTCGAGTCGCTGCGGCGCTTCAAGGATGACGTCCGCGAAGTGGCCGAGGGATACGAGTGCGGCATCCAGGTTGCGCGCTATCAGGATCTCAAGGTCGGCGACATTATCGAAGCTTACGCAATCGAGACTGTGGCGGCGGAGCTCGCGAATGCTTAGCGGGCTGGGCCAGACACCCGGGTACGTCACCGGAGGACCGTTCGGAAATTCCCATCCAGGGAATTTCCTACTTTGCCACTTTTCGGCGAAAACGAAGTTTTGAAACGGCCATCCATGGCCGGCGCCGAAAAGTTGGAAATCCTCCGGTGACGTACCCGGGCGCCTGACCCAGCCCGCAACGCATCCGCTCGCGGTAAAGTGGATCTCGGGACCAAGATACAGCTAAAAGAAGATTTGAAATGAAACAGCAACGTAGGCAGCGGATCGATCATGAGATGCAGAGGGTGCTCGGGACGCTTATTTCGCAGCAGTTGAAAGATCCGCGGCTTGGGTTTACGACCGTGACGCGAGTTGAGATTACGCAGGATCTGCATCATGCGAAAGTGTTTGTGTCGGTGATCGGGGACCGGCATGTCGCCAAGCAGACTATGGATGCGCTGCAGCATGCGGCGGGGTTTTTGCGCGGCGAGTTGGGTCACGAGATTAAGCTGCGGCATACGCCCGAATTGCAGTTCGTCGAGGATCGCTCGACCGAACGCGCTATTAATGTCAGCAAGGCGCTGCGTGAAGCGTCGCAGGCGGCCGGAGGAGATTCGTGATCGACGAGAAGCCGGTAGTCGCGACCACCGACGAGGTTGTCGCTGAACTGCGTAAGCGTCCTGCGTTCGTGATGGTCAGCCACGTGAAGCCGGATGGCGATACGCTCGGGGCCGGGCTGGCGCTCGGGATCGCGCTGAAGAAACTTGGGAAGCGCGTGCATTATTTTCAGCAGGATGCGGTGCCGCGGAATCTGCGGTTTTTACCGGATACCGAGTTTGTGAGCCGCGACGTGCCGGCCGATTTGCCGGCGGATACGCTGTGGGTGTTCGGCGATATGAGCGACACTGCGCGCGCGGGCGAATTTTTGCCGAAGCTCGCGCGTGAGAACATTTTAGATATCGACCATCATCTTGGGAATTCGCATTTCGGCGCGCTGAACTATGTGCTTCCGCATGAGTGCTCGACCGGGACGTGCGTCGTGCATTTGCTGCGCGGCTTGAAAGTCGATATCGATAAGGATATCGCGACGTGTCTGTTGACGACGATTATGACGGATACCGGCGGGTTCATGCACAGCAATACGACGCCGGAAGTGTTGACGCTCTCGGCCGAGTTGATGCACCTCGGCGCCAACAAAGAGCAGATCACCGAAGAGATTTTTGCGAATAAGCGGCTTGCGGCGCTCAAGTTGCTCGGGCGCGCGTTGAATGAAGCGCAGGCCGAGCACGACGGGCGGTACATCTGGTCATTTGTCGATGAAGCAATGCTTGCCGAATGCGGCGCCGACGGTGAAGATACCGAAGAGATCGTGAATCACTTGCGATCGGTTGAAGGCGTCGAGGTTTCGGCGCTCTTCAAGGATTATGACGGCGATATTCGCGTGAGTCTGCGCAGCAGCGGGCGCGTGAACGTGCAGGCTGCGGCTTCGCGGCTCGGCGGCGGCGGGCATTTCCGCGCGTCGGGACTCACGTTTGTGGGCTCTCTGCCGGATGCGGTGCGCGCGGTCGACGAAGCGCTGGTTGCCGAAGGCCTGTAATGAAACTCATCGCCATCGTCGCGATCGTCATGGGAGTCGCCGCGCTGTTCGGAACTCGCCGGGAAACGCCGTTCATCCGCTGGGGCATCGTGCTCACGCTTGTTGGCGTGCTGCTCATGGCCAGTTCGGCGCTCTTTACGTTCCGCGGCGTAACCTACGGCATCGTACTGGCGCTTGCCGGTGTCGGCGCGTATTATTTCGGGCGGCTCGTCCGTAAAGAGCAACTTTTCGTCGGCAAGTCAAAATAACGCGGCGGAATGCTCGGGTTCGTCAATGTCTTTAAGCCGGCGGGGCCGACATCGGCCCAAGTCGTTGCGCGTTTGCGGCGGATCTATGGGCTCTATTCGCGCGACCGGCATATCGCAGTCGGCCACTTAGGCACATTGGATCCGCAGGCTGCGGGCGTGCTTCCAATCGCGGTTGGAAAAGCCACACGGCTGATTCCCATGCTCACGGATCAGCGCAAATCGTACGTGTGCACGATCGTGCCCGGGCGGTCCACGGCCACGGGCGATGCGCTCGGAGAGATTGTCGCATCTGCGCCCGTACCTTCGGGGTGGGATCGCAAACTGCGCGACATGTTGCCGGAATTTGTGGGCAAGATCGAGCAAGTGCCGCCGATGTATAGCGCCGTTCATCATGAGGGCAAGCGTCTGTACGAGCTTGCGCGCGAAGGCAAACAGGTCGAGCGCAAAGCGCGCAGCATCACGATTTACGGCTTGAAACTGCTCGGGCTCTCGCGCAACGCCGATGGCGCGCCGGTTGCGCGCGTGCGCGTTGCGTGCAGCGAAGGCACGTACGTGCGAACGCTCTGCGAAGATTTGGGACGCGCAATCGGCACGCCGGCGCACATGGGCGCGCTCGTGCGCGAGGGTTCGGGGCCGTTCGTGCTGACCGAGAGCCGCACGATGGACGAAATCTCCGACAGCCCGCGCGAAGCGCTCATTCCGCCCGAGCACATCATTCCGTTCCCTACAATCGTCCTCGATCTGCGGCATTCCGCCGATTTTCGCGCCGGACGCGTCGTGCCGCTGCCCTCGGGCGCGCCGGCAAAGCACGTGTTCGTCCGGGACGAATCGCGCACGCTCGTTGGCGTCGGCGAAACGCACGGCGCATTGCTGGCGCCACGCAAGGTATTCGTGTGAAGATTCACTACGAGCTGCGCCGGGAAGAGAAGACGCCGCTCGTGGCGGCTATCGGTTTTTTCGACGGCATGCATCGCGGGCACCGCGAAATCGCGCGGCAAGTTTTACGGATGCGCAAGCCCGGGTGGCGCGCTGCCGCGCTCACGTTTTCAAATCATCCGGCGTCCTTCTTGCGGCCCGCCCAGCAGCCGCCGCTCATCTGCACGCCGGAAGAGCGCATCGATCTGATCGCCCGCGCGGGGTTTGACGAGTGTTTCTTCGTTCCGTTCGACGATCGCATCGCCTCGCAGCAGGCCGAGCAATTTTTGCGGGAGACGCTCGTGCGCGATCTCGGCGTGCGCGGCGTTGTCGTCGGAAAAAACTTCCGGTTCGGCAATAAGCGCGCGGGCGATACCGCGCTCATGATGCGCGTTTTCCGAGAGGCCGGCGTGCAGTTCGTCCCCGCGGAGCATACGCTCGACGAGAGCGGCGAGCGGATTTCGAGCACGCGGATCCGGACTTCGATCGCGGGCGGCGATTTGGAGAAAGCGGACGAATTGCTGGGACATAGTTACGAGCTTCGCGGCGTGGTCGAACTCGGCGCGGGACGCGGACACGATCTCGGTTTTCCGACCGCGAATCTTACGATTCCCGCGAAACTGCTGCCGAAGGACGGCGTCTATTCGGCGACGGCGCGCTTCGACGGTCGCGATTATGCGGCGCTCGTTTCGATAGGCACGAATCCGACCTTCGATGGAAAGACGCGCACCGTGGAAGCGTGGCTCCGCGATTTTAACGAAACCATCTACGGACAGCAGCTCGCGCTGCGCGATCTGCGGTTCGTGCGCGAACAGCGGCGCTTCGGCAGCGTCGAGGAACTGCTCGCGCAGATGAACGACGATCTGCACGCTGTCGCATATCCGTCGTACGGTTAGGAAGGTTCAGGGTTTCTTCATGAGTAGACGTGATGCTAAGTACGGTCCGATGCGCACGAACGTTTACATGCTCCTCGGTGCGCTAGTCCTGAGCGCTTGCTCCACTCACGCTACGGGTTCCGGCGCTTCGAGCGTCGCGCGCATCGGACAACCCGCTCCGCAATGGACGCAGAAAACCGCGTCCGGCGATTCGCTCTCGCTCGCGTCGCTTCGCGGCAAGCCGGTGTACCTGAACTTCTTCGCGACGTGGTGCCCCCCGTGCAACGAAGAAGCGCCGGACGTCAATGCGCTGCAAAAACAGTATGCCGCGAACGGTTTGCAAACCGTTGGCGTGGACGAACTCGAGAACTCGAAAAAAGCGCAGCAGTTCGTCAAGAAGTACGGCCTGGTGTATCCGGCGGTCGTCGACGACGGCACGCTGCAGAGTCAGTACAGCGTCAACGGCCTCCCCGTACACGTTTTCATCGACCGCAAAGGCATCGTCCGCAAAATCGTAGTCGGCGAAATGTCCAAGACGGCGATCGACTCAGCGCTAAAGACGATACTTTAGAACGCACGCTCGCAGCCCTCGTCATAACTCGGGCGCCCCATTCGCTCCTGCGCATCCTGCGCCCGCGAAAACTAGCGCCATCCATGGCTCGTCGTCGACTGCGCTAACGCGCGCTCAGGATGACTGCGTGAAGTTTGCGGCGCGTTACCGTAAGCATTAGCTCGCGCGCAGTTTTAGTAGTCATGGTGAGGGGCGCGTAGCGCTCTCGAACCACGGCCGAGCGTT
>JAICWY010000131.1 GCA_025934645.1 Vulcanimicrobiia bacterium | reverse complement strand
GTGCGGCGGATGGGCGTTCGAATTCGACAACGACGCGTATCCCGACGTCGACGACACCGCGGTTATCGTGTGCGCGCTGCTGGAAGGCGCGGAGCACCAATCGGTACGAGAGCCGATCGATCGCGCGGTGGCGTGGACCCTGGCGATGCGTTCGAGCAACGGCGCGTGGGCCGCGTTCGATCGCGACAATACGAGCGAGATTCTCTATCGCATGCCGTTCTCGGATTTCGGCGCCATGATCGATCCGCCGACCGAGGACGTTACCGCGCACGTGCTCGAGATGCTCGGCATGCTGGGCCGCGGCGAAGACGATCGCGACGTGGCGAGCGCGCTGAGCTATCTTCGCGACACGCAAAAACCGTCGGGCGCCTGGTTCGGACGCTGGGGCGTGAATTTCATCTACGGCACGTGGTGCGTCGTTTCGGCGCTCGCGCAGGCGCGCGTGGGCCGCGACATGATCGAACGCGCGGCTCGCTGGGTAATCGAGAAACAAAATGCCGACGGCGGGTGGGGCGAGACGTGCCACTCGTACGTCGACGAATCGTTCGCCGGCGTGGGCACGAGCACGGCATCGCAAACGGCATGGGCCGTGATGACGCTGCAATGGGCCGGGCTCGGCAACCATCCGGCGGCGCAGCGCGGTCTTGAGTTTCTGCGCAGCCGCCAGCTCGAAGACGGCACGTGGGACGAGCCCTATTTCACCGGAACCGGATTTCCGCGCGATTTCTACTTGAACTACCACATGTACCGGCATCTCTTCCCGACGATGGCGCTCGCAATGGACGAGCGGTATCGCGAGAACGCGGTGGCCGGTCAATCCACGGGAAGGCAACAGGTCAGCGTTTTATGAGCACACCGTTCGCACAAAAAGCCGCGATCGCCAAGTACATCTTCGGCAAGAAGCTGAAGGGCGAGAAAAAGTATCCGCTGGTGATGGAGCTCGAGCCGCTCTTTCAATGCAACCTTGCGTGCGCCGGCTGCGGAAAGATTCAGCATCCCACCGAGACGCTGCGCAAGCGCCTTTCGGTTGAAGATTGCGTTGCGGCCGTGGAAGAGTGCGGCGCGCCGGTGATCTCGATTGCGGGCGGCGAGCCGCTGGTGTACGACGATCTGCCGCGCCTGGTCGACGAGCTCATCAAGCGCAAGAAAGTCGTCATCGTCTGTACGAACGCGCTGCTGCTCGAGAAGAAGATCGACAAATTCAAACCGCATTCGCTCTTCACGTGGATGGTGCACATGGACGGCCTGAAAGAGCGGCACGACCAGATCGTCTGCCGCGACGGCACGTTCGACAAAGCGGTCGAAGCGATCAAAGTCGCCAAGGCCAAAGGCTTCCGCGTTTCGACGAACACGACGTTCTTCGAACCTGACGATGCGAAGACGATCCGTGCGGTGCTGGATTATTTGAATGACGATCTGCAAGTCGACTCCATGCAGATCTCGCCCGGATTCGCGTACGAAAAAGCCCCCGACCAAGAGCACTTCTTGGGCGTGGAAAAAACGCGTCAGATCTTCCGCGAAGCGTTCTCGGGCGGCAAGCGCAAGAAATGGCGCCTCAATCACAGCCCGGTCTTCCTGGATTTCCTGGAAGGCAAACTGGACATGGAATGCACGCCGTGGGGCATCCCCTCGTACTCGCTTTTCGGCTGGCAGCGTCCGTGCTATCTGATGTCGGACGCGCCGTACGCGAAGACGTACAAAGAGTTGATCGAGGAGACCGACTGGTCGCTGTACGGCCGCGGCAAGAACGAAAAGTGTTCGAACTGCATGGCGCACTGCGGGTATGAGCCGACGGCCGTTACTAAGACGACCGGCTCGATCAAGGAAAGCATCCGCGCCGCGCTTGCGCACTGATCGCGATAGCGTTTTCCTAACCGGCGGCAGCGGTTTCGTCGGCAGCCATGTGCTGCGCGAACTGCTCGCCGCCGGGTACGCGGTGCGCGCGCTCGCGCGAACGGCGGACCCGCGCCTGCAAGGCGCCGAGATCGTCACCGGCGATCTGGAGCATCCGGGCGAGTTCGCTCGCGCGATGGACGGCTGCCGGTACGTCGTGCACTGCGCGGCGCTCTATTCGTTTGCGCCAACGGATCGCGCGGCGGTGCGCCGTGTCAACGTCACGGGCACCGAGGGTATCGTTGAGGCGGCCCGTATCGCGGGCGTCGAGCGCGTCGTGCTGACGTCGAGCTCTGCTACGCTGGGCCCGAGCAACGACGGACGTCCCCGCACGGAAGATGACTGGGCGATCGAAGGCGCGGCCTCGAGTTATCACCATTCGAAGTTGGAACAAGAGCGCGCGGCTTTTGCGGGACGCGTACCGCTTATCGCGTTGTTGCCGACGGCACCCGTTGGACCGGGCGATTGGAAACCGACGCCCACCGGGCAGATGGTCGTAGATTTCGCGCGCGGGAAGATGGCGGCGTTACCGCCGCGCGGCGGCCTGAATCTCGTGCCGGTCGAAGACGTGGCGCGCGCGCACGTCACGGCACTGCAGCGCGGACGCGCGGGCGAACGCTACATTCTGGGCGGCGAGAATTTGCTGCTCGACGACGTCTGGGCGTTGCTCGCGCAAGCGACGGGCAAACCGATGCCGCGCATGCGCGTACCCGATCCGCTGCTGTTTGCGATAGCCTCGGTGGACGAACTGCGCTGCCGCGCGAATAAAGGCGCGCAGCCGGCCGTGCCGCTCGAAGGCGTGCGCATGTCGCGCGAGCGCATGTTCGCCGATTCATCGAAGGCGCAGAACGAGCTGGATTTCCGGCCCGGGCCGGTGCGAGAAGCTTTACAACGCGCCGTCGGCTGGTACCGCGAACACAATTACGCGTGAACCTCACCGTCGTCACCGCGACGCGAGTCGAAGCGCAGGCGGCGCGTAAAGCGCTTTCGCCGGGTGTCCGCGTTGTTGAATGCGGCATCTCGCTCGCGCGTCAGTGCGAATTCGACGGCATCGCGATTAGCTGCGGCCTTGCCGGAGGTTTGCGCGACGACTTTCCGACCGGTACAGTCATCGTTCCGGCGCGCGTACGCCGCCCTGACGGGACGATGCTCGAATGTGATGCGGAACTAACGGCTTCGCTCACGACCGCCGCGCGCGATCTCGGCTATCGCGTCGCAAACGATCCGCTGATCACGAGCGCGGGGTTAGTGCATGGCGCAGAACGCGCGGCGTGGGCGCCGGAGTACGCCGCGGTCGATATGGAGACGGGTCTTATTCGCGCCGAGCGCATCGCTTGTGTGCGCGTGATCCTCGACACGCCGCAGCGTGAAATCTCGCCCGCATGGCTCACGCCGCTACGCGCCGCTTTCACCCCATCCGCCTGGCGCGATCTTCCATTCCTTGCCCGCGAGGGCCCTCGATGCTCTGCAATTGCCGCTGCCGTTATTGCCGCATCCGAAAATAAAAAACGCCGCTCGTAGCGGCGCTGTGCATGCGGATACTAGGCTCAATCGTGCGGTGAATGCCCCTCGCAGCAGTGCAGTTCGATGAGCGAGCCTGCGATGAGTTCGCCGGCGCAGCCGCAGGGCCAGTTCC
>JAICWY010000140.1 GCA_025934645.1 Vulcanimicrobiia bacterium | reverse complement strand
GTGAGGCGTTCGGGCGTCCAAGGCGGATCGAACGTCACCACCACGTCTACATCTTTCACCCACGGGATCGCGCCGATGGTGCGTCGCACGTCGGCCGTAATCGTTTCGTGCATCGGGCAGCCCGGCACCGTGAGCGTCATGATGATGCGCACGCTATCGTCTTCATTGATGCGAATGTGATAGACCAGGCCCAGCGCGACGATGCCCAAACCTAATTCCGGATCGATGACTTCGTCGAGTTTAGCCAGCACTTCCGCGCCTTGCTCGGATGCGGTCTTCACGACGGACGCTCGATCGTCAAGAAAAAACTTCCGTCGGGGCGTTCGACGCAATCGTATTTCAATGCACGGTCTTCCAATTCGGGAAACAAAAATATCGGCCGCCGATCCATCTGCGCTTCGATCCGGTCGCCCGGCTCCAGCGCCTCGCAGACGCCCAGAATGCGCAGCAGCGGCTCCGGCGGGGACAATCCGCGGTTATCCATTGTAACGACTCTCATGCGCGATTCTCCGATCGTTTGAGCACGTACGGATAGGCAACGGCTGCAAACGTCGTCACATAGGCCAGCGCGCCCGTGAAATAGACCGCGCCCCCGAGTTCGCTTCCGAACGCTATGAGCGCGGTTCCGAGCACCAACGTCACGAGCGATGCGTACGCGCCGGGCAGCGGAATCGCGCTCGCAAGCGGCGCGAGCGGGGATTCCGGCGCGCGCTGTTTGGCGACTTGCCACGACAAGAACCCGCAAATCTTTAGCCCGTAGCCGAAGATCGTGATTGAAAGCCATCCTAATACCGAGAGCGCGAGCGCGGGCGTAACCGTCGCGGCCGTCAATCCCTTTACGCAGACGAGCGCCGCGGCGGCGAGCGCGAAAATCCATGCCACAGCGGCGTAAATCAAACTCGCATCCAGCCGTTTGCGCAGCCGCGACTGCAGCGTACGGATGTGCTGATACGCCAGCACCGCGAGCGATGCGAAGCTCAGACCCGCACCGATGCCGGTAAGGTTTGCGGCGATCGCGGCGCCGCCGGCGAGAAAGAACCACTGCACGCCGCGCTTACCGTACGCATTCGCGTGGGCGAGCGCGAACATGGGCACGAACCGGTACGAGAGCGCGACGATCAGCATTGAAGCGAAGACCACGACCATCAACGTGCCGTGCACGCCGGCCGCCAATTGCGATGGCGCCAGGCCGCCCGCGAGATCGTAGGCCATCCACACGCCAATGAACGCCGCGGTCAAAAATCCCAGAAACGCCGCCCCCATCGCAGCAGCCGTCATCCGCTCCCCCGCCGCGCGCAGTACGCGGCTACCCACGAGCACGCACCATAACGCAGCCGAAAGCGCCAGCAATGTTCCCGCCGCCGCGAACTCCGCGCCGCCCATGAACGAATAGATCAGCAGCGCGAACCCCACGGAAAAACCGGCGGCCGGCATGACCGTTTGCGGCCACGGTGTGGGCGGCACGCGCAGCAATACCGGAATCAGTTGATGGCTGGTCGCGACGACGGCCAGCACGATGAATGCCGCAAACGCGTGCAGCGCCGCGAGCGGCGGCGCACCGGACGCCAGCAGCGCGCTGCCGGCAAGATGAAAGGCAAGCGCGGCGCCGAGCACGGCAATGCTCGCCACCGGTGCGTCGGCGGTCAGCATAGCGCCCACGCCGGGCGCAGCTAGCGCGGCGTGAACAGGACGTGCCATTCGTCCTTGCTCTTCTCCTCACACAACGCGTCGTAGCCGCGCTTCTCGAGCACGCGCAGCAGTGGCGTGGGTTTGAATGAATTAATGAGCAGAAACGCCTGGCCGGGCGCGAGCAGTTCGATCGAGGACATAATCGCGTCGAACGGTTCCTCGCCGCGCTCGTGAAACGGCCGCACGTCCAGACGCAGCGGCGCAAAGCTGTTCATTCGGTTCTCCGGATGTTCACGCGCCACGTCTCGGGGCCGCTCTCGACGTACTCCCAAGCGTACCGCCCTGGATAGTCGGCTTCCAATTCGAAGCGCAGCGGGCGCGGATCGTGATCGTTTACAATCGTGAGCATCTCGCCGGTAGTAAGCGCATCCAAGCGCGCGTGAATAGTCGGGTGTTTTTCCCGGGGCGCGATAACGCGCACGTCTAATTCGGTTGCGGAATTCATGATAGGATGAGCGTATCGCGCTCCGGCGGCGCCGTCATTGACCGCAGGCATCGGCGCGATGCGACAAAAGGCGAGACATGCACCGGCACATTACTTTGGACGTCCGCAGCATTCCGCAGTGGGAGCGCCACGCGCGGATCTTCGCCGCGTTCGAATCTCTCGCAAGCGGTCAAGCATTGCTCGTCCTCACGGATCACGAGCCGCGTCCGCTGCGCGCGCAGTTCGACGAGCGCTACGGCGCGGGCTATACGTGGACGGCACGGCAGCTCGGAGACGGCCGCTGGGAAGCGGAGATCGCCAAAAACCACCGGCGCTGCGCGGTGTTTGCGGATCTCGACGACGCCGCGCTTGCCGAGCTGTACTCGCACGCGCGCAGCATCTCCGTGAAACGTCATCAAACTATTGCCGAGCAAGGCGTGAACTGGCCATACGCCGGCATCGTGCAGAGCGGGATCGTGCAGGCCGTGCTCGCGCTGCCTTCCGGACGCGAGCAAGCCGTGTACGACGTGCTGCCGGACGAGCTGTTCGGCGAAACGGCGATCTTGGACGGCGGCACCATGCCGGTGCGTCACGCCGCGTTAACGCCGGGCAAGGTGCTTGCCGTGCCGCGCGAAGCGGTAACCGCCGCGATGAAATGCAACGACGGCGTGGCGGCGGAGCTCGCTCAGCTCGCCGCTCAGCGCATGCGCACCGTGCTCGAACGCTTCGCCGCGCATATCGGGTCCCCGGCGAGCGCGCGCATCGCGCAGGTGCTGTTGCCGTTTGCTCCGCCGGTACAGGGCCTGTGTGACGCACTGCCGCCGCTACCGCAAATGACGCAACACGAAATCGCAACGTCGGCCGG
>JAICWY010000098.1 GCA_025934645.1 Vulcanimicrobiia bacterium | reverse complement strand
TGGTTGCGGGGGCGAGATTTGAACTCGCGACCTTCGGGTTATGAGCCCGACGAGCTACCGGACTGCTCCACCCCGCGATGGCGAAAGCACTTATACGTGATAAATACTCCCGAATTCCTGCGCGTCGTTCCGAAAGTTCAGTTGCACTGTCACTTGGAGGGGACGCTGCGCGCCGGCACGTTCCTAGACCTCACACGAAAACACAAGGTTGCACTAACATATTCGCATCGCGGCGAGGGTGAACTGCCCGCCGCCGCATTTACCGGCGATTCCGCCGACCTTTATCGCTTTGAGAGCTTCCAGCAGTTCCTCATGACCTTCGCCGCGGTCAGCCGGTCGCTCGCCGAGCCGGCCGATTACGGCCGTCTTGCCGCCGAGTACGTGGAGGATGCCGTGGCGCAGAACGTGCGTTACGCCGAGCTCTTCATATCGCCATCCGTGTGGCAGTTCTTCAATCCGGAGATCGACGTGCGTGCCTGCATGGAAGCCATGAGAGCCGAGTTCGATCGACGCCCGCAAGATCTGGAAGTGAAGCTTATCGTCGACCTCACTCGCAACTTCGGCGTGGAAAGCGGCATGCGCAGCGCCGAGATGGCGCTTGGGCTCGCAGACTTGGGCGTCATCGGCATCGGCCTGGGCGGCGATGAACCCCGCTTTCCGGCGGAGCTCTTCGAAGACGTCTACGCCTTCGCGCGAGCCAATGGCTTGCACGGGGTCGCTCACGCCGGCGAAGCGGCCGGCGCGCAGAGCGTCCGCGCCGCGGTCGAGGTGTTGAAGGCCGAGCGCATCGGGCACGGCGTCCGCGCGCTCGAAGACGATGCGGTCGTCGAACTCCTGGCCAAGCGCGGAATCCCGCTGGAGTGCTCGCCGACCTCGAACGAACTGACCGGCGTCGTGACAAAAGGCGCGGAGCACCCGTTGGTGGCCCTCGACGAGCGCGGGGTGATCGTCACCGTGGACGCCGACGATCCGGCGCTCTTCCAGACCAGCATCACGCGCGAATTAGAGAAGGTCGCTGAAATGGCCGGCCCCCGCGACACGCTGCGCTTCATCCGGAATGCGGTCGATGCGAGCTTCGCTTCCCGGGCGAAGAAAGCGGAGCTGCACGCGGCGATCGACGCCGTCAGCCTGGAACCCGAGCCGCCGCGTCGAATGTCCTAAGCAACGATGTCGGGACACAGCCACTTCGCAGAATCGACCGAGGAGTATCTCGAGGCGGTCTACCGCCTCGAACGCGAAGGCCCCGGGGTAACCACCTCGGGCCTTGCTTCAGAGCTTGGCGTGGCGCCGGCTTCGGTTTCAGGGATGCTCAAGAAGCTCGCCGCCGACGGCTACCTAGAACACGTGGCGCGCGGCGAAGTCACGCTCACGCGCAAAGGCTTGGAAGTCGCCGTACGCGTGCTACGCCGCCATCGTTTGGCGGAGCGGCTGCTCACGGATGTGCTCGGCATGCCCTGGGATGAAGTGCAGCAAGAAGCCTGTATGCTCGAACACGCAATCTCCGAAAACGTGGAGCAGCGGCTCATCGCAATTCTCGGCGATCCGAAAGTCTGTCCGCACGGCCTGCCGATTCCACCGAAAGATTTGAGCGATCCGGAACGCAACGGCGTACCGCTCGCGCAAATGGACATCGGCAACGAGGCGGTCGTGCAAGGCGTTACGGAAGAAGTCCCGGAGATGCTGCGGTATCTAGGCGAAGTCGGATTGCGTCCGGGTGCCCGCGTGCGGATCGATGCAAAAGCGCCGCTCGGCGGTCCGCTTACCGTCGAGGTTGGAAAGCGCAAACACGCGATCTCGCTCGAACTCGCGCGCATGGTACTCGTCAGCTGATTACCCGCTTTCTGATCGTCGTCAACGTTTTGGTCTTTCTTTGGGAGATCAAAGCCGGCGGCGGCGGCGTCCTGAGCGGCAATATCCGCAACGGCACGCCCATCGACGACTACCTGCTCGCTCCGAGCGATGTGCTGGTCAATCACCAGTACTACCGCATCGTGTCCAGCGCGTTCTTACACGGCAGCATCGCGCACATCGGGTTGAACATGCTCTCGCTGTATTGGCTGGGGCGTTTCATCGAAGTGGTGCTGCGCTCGTGGCGCATGCTGTTTGTGTATGTCGTCTCGCTCATCGTCGCGGGCATTAGCGTCGTGCTGTTCTCACCTCCGTACGCCGCAACGCTTGGCGCGAGCGGAGCGATATTCGGCTTGTTCGGCGCGCTCTTCGCGATCGGGTTTAAGCTGGGCGATCGCGGCCGCGAGCTCGTGCGCGCCAATGTCGGTATTCTGGTGTTGAACTTGGTGTGGAGTTTTGCGTTTCCCGGCATTTCGTGGCAGGCGCACATCGGCGGACTGATTGCGGGATTCATTACGACCTGGCTCGTGTTCTGGCCGCCGCGCCCGGTCGTCACGCAGGTTTACGATCCGCAAACCGGCGCGCACTATCAATCGCAACTCGAGAGCCCCGATGAACGCCATTGACGATGTTTTCGCCGCCGGCGGTCCGATCGAACGCGCGCTCAGCGGCTTTGAGGCCCGTCCGGGACAAGTGCAGATGGCGCAGCTCATCGAGCGCGGTTTCCTGGAAGGCATGCACACCATCGTCGAAGCGGGAACCGGCGTCGGCAAATCGCTTGCGTATTTGGTGCCGGCGCTGCGCAGCGGGAAGAAAATCGTGCTTTCCACGGGGACGATCGCGCTGCAAGAGCAGCTGTTTCAGAAAGACGTGCCGCTGGTTACGCGCGCGCTCGGGGTCCCCGTGCGCGTCACGCTGCTCAAAGGGCGCAATCATTATCTCTGCAAGCAGAAGCTGCAACGGATGCGATCCGACCGGCTCCTCGCGCCGACGCGCACCATGCAGCAGCTCTGGGAATGGGGAGCGCGGACTCCGACCGGCGATCGCGCGGAGCTTCCGTTCTCGCCACCCGGGGATGAATGGGAGCAGCTCGATGCCGACGCCGACGATTGCGTGGGCGAATTCTGCGAGCATTTCAAGGACTGCCATTTCTTTCGCAAACGCGACGAGGCAAAATTTGCCGACATCGTGGTCGTCAATCACGCGCTTTTCTTTTTAGATCTCGCCATGGGCGGCGGACTGCTGCCGCCATACGATTTCGCAATTCTCGACGAAGCGCATCAATGCGAACGTTGGGCCACCGCCGCACTAACGGCGACGCTCTCACGGTCAACCGTCGGGCGCATGCTGCGAAAGCTGCACCGCTCGTACAATGTGCCCGGCCACTTTGACGGCGACTTCGAACGGGGCATGCGCGGCCTGGAATCGGCGCTCGCGCGCGTGCCCGGCGATCGCTATCCGCTCGCCGCAAACGAAGAAGCGTGGCCGGCGATGGAATCGCTGCGCGACTCGCTCTTTCATCTGGAAAACTGGCTGTACGCCAACTGGCATCAGGCGCTCAAAAAGCGGCCGCAAAACGATGCCGAAGCCGAACGGCGGCGCGATTTGGCGATGCGATCGATTCTGGCGCATCAAGCGACGATCGAGCGCGCGCGCCAGCCTGCCGATACCGCAATCGCGTGGGTGGAGCGTGGCGAGAATGACGCGCGCTACCAGGTCAACAGCGCGCCGTTCGACGTGGCGGATTTTTTGCGCGCGGCGCTCTTCGAGCGAACGCAAAGTGTCGTGCTCACGAGCGCGACGATCGCGAATGGCGGTTCGGTTGAAGGCGGCGCGTTTGAGTTTTTGAAACGTTCGCTCGGCGTCACGGAAGCGCAAGAGTTCATCGCGCCCTCACCGTTCGATTACCCCGAGCAAGCGCGGCTCTACGTCGCGCCGCCGCAACTCAACCCCAAAGCGCCCGATTTCGCGCGCCGCGCCGCACCGCTCATAGAAGAAGCGCTGGATCGCAGCCGCGGCCGCGCGTTCGTGCTTTTTACCTCGTACGCGCGTTTACGCGAAGTCTACGGTCTCGTGCGCGAACGCGTGCCGTTTCCGATCCGACTGCAAGGCGAGTTGCCGCGCACGCATTTGCTCGAATGGTTTCGCAGCACGCCGGGCGCGGTGCTTTTCGCGACCGGGACGTTCTGGGAAGGCATCGACGTCGTCGGCGAGCAGCTCTCGTGCGTTATCATCGATCGTCTGCCGTTTCCGACGCCGTCCGATCCGCTCGTCCAGGCGCGCGTCGAAGCGCTTGAAGCGCGCGGACACAGCGGTTTCGACCACTATATGATTCCCTCGGCAATCGTCCGGCTGAAACAAGGCTTCGGGCGTCTCATCCGCAGCAAACACGACAAAGGATTGGTCGCGCTGCTCGATGGGCGCGCCGCATCTTCGCGCTACGGCGCAATTATTCTTAGCGCGCTGCCGCCCGCAACGCGCATTACGCACCTCGATGAGCTAACGGAGTTCTTCAACGCATGAATCATCGGATCGTCGCACTCACCGCCGCAGCGTTACTCGCGTGCACCCCGCCGGCGCTCGCGTGGGGCACCAAAGGCCACACGATCGTCAATCATCTCGCCGCGCTGAGCCTTCCGGGACGCGTGCCGGCATTTCTGACCACGCCCGCTTCGGTGTACGAGATTGCCAATCTCGGGCCCGAGCTGGACGATCTGAAAGACAGCGGCGCGTCATGGGACGGCGATTACGACAACGGGCACTTCTTGGATCTGCTCGACGACGGAACGATCGCGGGCGTAGTGAAGCCCGGCGCCATGCCGAAGGACCGCGAGGACTATGAACTCGCGCTCGAAGCGGCGCACACCGATGAGTTTAAGCAAGGCTACTTACCGTACTCGATCCTCGACGGCTGGCAGCAGCTGCGCAAAGACTTTGCGTACTGGCGCGTCGACGATTATCTGGCTCGCGGCGCGACGGCCGAGCTTAAACGCCACGGTTTAAGGCAGCGCGCGATCGAAGAGCAACTCATCGTGCGTGATCTCGGCGTGTGGGGCCATTTCCTGGGCGATGGATGTCAGCCGCTGCACGTTACCGTGCACTACAACGGCTGGGGCGATTACCCGAATCCGAAGAACTACACCGAAGATCCGCACACGCATTCGATGTTCGAGAGCGCATTCGTGAATAAATTCGTGAGTGAAGGGCAAGTCGCAAAGTTCATGAAGCCGCGGTCGGCGTACGCTGCGCCCACGGCGTTGCTGACGCAAGACGCGGTGATGAGCGACATCATGCAGTATTTGCTGGCAACCGGCGCCACCGTGCCGCATCTGTACGATATCGAAAAGGCCGGCGGTTTTGCGAAGGGCACACCGGAGGCGGTGTCGTTCACTTCTGCGCAGCTCGCGCGCGGTGCAATGGAACTGCGCGATATGTCGGCGCTTGCGTGGCAGGATAGCATTCACGAAACGGTCGGCTATCCGAACATTGCGGTATCGGATATTCTGTCGGGCAAGGCGCACTGGCCGCAAAAACCGGCGAATCAGTAAACCCGATCCTCAGTCATCCGGCGTTGCCCGTGGGGCGTACCATGGGCAACGCTGTTTCTATTTGAGGAGAAAAAATGCATATCTTCGGAATCGTTCTGGCCGCCGCGATGGCGACGATGGCCCCGCACACCATGAGCACGAGCCACGCGCACGCTATGCACTCGCACTCACACATGATGCAAAGCCACGCGATGAAGTCGCATGGGATGAAATCTCACGCGATGCAGGGCCACATGGCGAAACCGACGGCGACACCGCACCGCTAGCCAAAGGCCTCGTCTTACTCGGCCGCGCCTAATCCTCCGTCGTTACTTCCGTCTTCGCGCGTTCTTTGAGTTCTTCGACGACGCTCGAGTCCGCGAGGGTCGTCGTGTCGCCGAGTTGGCGGCCTTCGGCGACGTCGCGCAATAAGCGGCGCATGATTTTGCCGCTGCGCGTCTTGGGCAGTTCTTGCGTGAACGTGATGTACTTCGGGCGCGTGAACTTGCCGAGTTTTTCGGCAACGTGCTCGCGCAGCTCGTCGCCGAGTTCCGCCGAACCCTTGTCGCCGCCGCGCAGCGAAACGAACGCGTAGATCGCCTGGCCCGTAACGTCGTCCAGCTTTCCGCACACGGCGGCTTCGGCAACACGCGGATGGTCCACCAGCGCGCTCTCGACTTCCGTCGTCGAGATGCGGTGACCGCTGACGTTCATCACGTCGTCGATGCGGCCCATGAACCAATAGTTGCCCTCGGTGTCACGGCGGCAGCCGTCGCCGGCAAGGTACATGTGCGGAAATTTCGACCAGTACGTTTCTTTATAGCGCTCGTCGTCGCCGTAAATGCCGCGCAGCATTCCGGGCCACGGACGCGTAAGCACAATGTATCCGCCGCCGCCGAGCGGCACGGATTCGCCCTTGTCGTTGACGATGTCGGCGCCGACGCCGGGCAACGGTTGCGTGGCGCTTCCCGGCGGTGTTGCGGTAATACCGGGCAGCGGCGAGATCATGATGCCGCCCGTTTCCGTTTGCCACCACGTGTCGACGACCGGACAGCGGTTACCGCCGATGTGCTCGCGATACCACATCCATGCTTCCGGATTGATCGGCTCGCCGACGGATCCCAGCAAACGCAGCGATGAAAGATCGTGCTTTTGCGGATACTCCTCGCCCCATTTCATGAACGTGCGGATCGCGGTCGGCGCCGTGTAGAGAATCGAAACTTTGTAGCGCTCGATAATCTCCCACAACCGGTCCTTGCCGGGGTAATCCGGCGTGCCTTCGTAAATCACGCTGGTCGCGCCGTTCGCGAGCGGTCCGTACACGATGTAGGAATGGCCCGTCACCCAACCGATATCCGCCGCGCACCAATACACGTCGCGATCTTCTTTCAGATCGAAGACGAGTTTGTGCGTCATCGTCACGTGTGTCAGATAGCCGCCCGTTGTGTGTTTGATGCCCTTTGGTTTTGCCGTCGTGCCGCTGGTATAGAGCAGATACAGCAAATCTTCGGCGTTCATCGTTTCCGGCTCGCACTCGGTGGATTGCCCGTCAATCACTTCGTCCCACCACAGATCGCGGCGCTCGTGCATCAGCACGGGATCGCCGACGCGTTTGGCCACGATGCAATGCTTTATCGACGGTGTCTGCTCCATCGCGATGTCGCAGTTGCGCTTGAGCGGAACCTTGTTACCGCGGCGCCAGCCTTGATCGGCCGTAATGAGCGCGACGCACTCTGCGTCGTTCACGCGGTCCACGATCGAATCGGGCGAGAAGCCGCCGAAGATCACCGAGTGCGGCGCACCGATCCGCGCGCAGGCCAGCATCGCCACCGGCAGTTCCGGAATCATCGGCATGTAAATCGCAACGCGGTCGCCTTTTTTTATACCGAGCTTGCGCAGACCGTTGGCAAACCGGCA
>JAICWY010000101.1 GCA_025934645.1 Vulcanimicrobiia bacterium | reverse complement strand
GCCGCGATTTCCGCCTCGGGGGAATCCTTCGCAAAGATGCGAGCCGGGCGGTTCTCTTCCAGCGCCTTGACCAGATTTTTGGCCGCGTCGACCTTGTATTTCAGTTTGGGATTGGCGCGCGCTTCGCGCTCGAGCTTGTCCACGCGCTTCTGCAGCGTGGCCAGGTCGGCCAGGGCCATCTCGATGCTGATGATCTCGATGTCGCGGCGCGGATCAGGACCCCCCTCGACGTGGGTGACGTTGTCGTCGTGAAAACAGCGCACTACCATCGCGACGGCGTCGGTTTCCCGAATATGGCTCAGGAACGCGTTGCCCAGGCCCTGGCCCGAACTCGCGCCCCGCACCAGGCCGGCTATATCGACGAAGCGCATGGTCGCCGGAACGAGCTGCTTGGAATCGAGCAGCTCCTGCAGCTTTGTGAGCCGCTCATCCGGAACGGGGACCTCGCCGACGTTTGGTTCGATCGTCGCGAACGGATAATTCGCGGCGAGCGCCTGTGCCGAACGGGTAAGCGCATTAAAGATGGTGGACTTGCCTACGTTGGGCAGCCCGACGATTCCACACGAAAGAGCCATAATGAACCGCGCTCCGTTCTGCCGCTACGAGCCCGCGCCCTGGTCGGGGCCGCTTCCACAGGCATGATTACGCGCGGGATGCGTAGGATAGGTCTCTCATGCGCCAGATGAAGGTTGACAAGCTCGGCATCGATTTGCTCACGCACGACCCGGTTGTCATCCTGAAAGACATGGACGGCAAGCGCTTCTTGCCCATTCTGATCGGCCCGTTCGAGGCCACCGCTATCGCGCTCGCCCTGGAAGGCGCACCGGTCCCGCGGCCGCTGACGCACGATTTGATGCGGACCCTGCTGGAAACGCTCGACGCGCGTCTGGAGCAAGTCGTCATTCACGACATCCGCGAGTCGACGTTTTTCGCAAAGCTGATCGTGCGCAAGAACGGTGAGTTGCAAGAGATCGACGCGCGCCCGTCCGACGGCATCGCGCTTGCGCTTCGAATGAATGCGCCGATCTACGTTTCCGACAAAATCGTGCTCGAAGAATCCGTTCCCGACAAAAAAGAGGAAGGCCAGGAAGTCGAGCGCTTCAAGAAGTTCATCGAAGATTTAAAACCTTCGGATTTTAACCGGTAACTCGCGCCCTCGACAAGCTCAGCGTGATGCGGGCGAGATAAAAAACTCCGAGCACCAGCGTTCGAATTCTTCAGTATTTGCCAACGCCGAGCGGAACGCGATGTAGCCGTCCGGCCGCACGACGTAGAGCATGCCTTCGCGCCCGGCGTATTTCTCCGCGAAGAGTTCATCGCCGCCTTTGAGCACGCTGCCCTGCATCACGTCGCCATAGCGCGAGAGCAGAACCGCGAAATGCTCCAGCGGCGCTCCGCCCTGCGGAAGAACTGCAAGCGCCGTGTGCAGCGGATCTTTGAGCAGAGCGAATAGCCGGAAAGGCGTTTGCGTTTCGTCGGTCACCTCGCAATCCGGCGCGCGATCGCCCGCACGCAGCGCGGAACTGCCGCCGCAGTCGCGTACGATGTCGCTGCCGCGGTAATTGATGCCCAGTTCCGATACGGCGTCCCGAATCCGGTTCTGCACTGCATCGAGCGCCGCAATGCGCGAGAGCACGCTGTCTCGCAGCCGCTCTAGAAACCAATTCGATGCGGTCGCGGCGCGAAGCGCGGTCGATGTCGTCTGCAGCAGAGCATCGCTGAGCGGTTTGCGCTCCCGATCGTATGAATCGAGCAACCGGAAGTGCGCGCGGCCGCGATGTACGAGCCCAATCTTCCACATCAAGTTCGCTGCGTCTTGAATGCCCGTATTCATGCCTTGCCCGCCTACGGGCGAGTGGATGTTCGTCGCATCGCCTGCCAGAAAAACACGCCCGCTCGAATAAGCCGGCGCGCGGCGCTCGCTCACGCGGAAAGCCGCCATCCAGCGCGGATCGCTAACGCGCAGATTCTCGACGCCGCATACGTCTATCCCGTATTGAAAATCCGCGACCGATGGTTCGCGCGTTTGGGGGTGCCCCTGCAATGCGACGATCACGCGGCAATGCGTGTCGTCCAAACGGCCCAAAAACACGAGGTTTCCGCCTTGCAGGTGCACGCTGAGTTCGTCGCCGGGCACGTCGCCGTCGAGGCGCAGATCGCCCAGGAAAAAATCGAAGTCTATGCCGCTGCCTTCGAACGGCATGCCCAGAAGGCGGCGCACCGTGCTGTGCGCGCCGTCGCATCCAATCAGAAATGCGGCTTCGACGCGCTCCCGCGAGCCGTCTTTCAAAAGCAACTCGCATTCCACCGAATCGACGCCTTGCACGAACGATTCCAGCTCGACGTCGCGCTCGATGCGCCCCGCCTGGGCTTCCACGTGTTCGGTGAGCAGCCGTTCCGTTTCGGTTTGCGGCAGAAACAGCACGAACGGATAATTGCCCGGCAGCTCCTCGAAGGAGGCTTCCAGGATACGCTTCCGATCGCTATAGATGCGAATGCGTTTCAGGCGGCGGCCGAGTTCGATCGCCCGCTGCGCGATTTCGTAGCGTTCGAACTGCTCGAGCGTGCGCGCCTGCAGCACGAGCGCCTGCGAGTGCTCCGCGCCGTGCGGCGCCTTGTCGATGATGCGGTAGCGCAAGCCGAAGCGGGCGGCTTCAGCCGCCATCGCGAGCCCCGCCGGCCCCGCGCCGGCGATCAGTACGTCGAGGCTTTCTAAATGTCCCACTGCCACATGTTGTACCACGGCGTGCTCGACGGATTCGTGGTGAAGTTTTTTAAATCCGGAGACCGCACGGTGATACGCCGCCGCTCGTAGAGCGGTATGTAAGGGATGGTATTCCACATTATGCGCTCCGCCTGCGAGTAGACGGCCGCCCGTTGCCGGGGATCGTCGGTCTGCAAGCCGCGGCGTTCCAAATCGTCCACTTGACGGTCGCAATAGCGATAGACGTTCTCGCCTTTGGGATAGAACGAATCGCAGCCCACGTAGTACGAGAGATCGGGATCCCATCCGAGCGTAACGCCGTACGTTGCGAAGTCGTAGCGATTGCCGTAAATGGGGCCGTCGGGCGTAAAAATCGCATTGTAGGCGTACGTCTTCACGGACAACCGCACGCCTATGGCGGCGAAGTACTGCTGCAGCTGCACCGAGATCATCCGTTCGGAATCCGAACCGGCGATGATGTCGAGCGTGTAGTCCAGCCGCGTGCCGTTCTTCGAACGCACGCCGTCCGTGCCGCGTTTCCAACCGCCGGCATCGAGCATGGCGTTTGCTCGCGCAGGATCGTATTTGAACGGCGGATTTTTGGTATAGCCGATCGCCGTCGGCGGAATGTAGTCGTACGCTTGTTCCGCCGAACCGTGCGTCAGTTTGTCGATGATCGCGCCGTAGTCGATCGACATCGTCAGGGCGCGCCGCACGTTCACGTCATCGAGTCCCGGATGGCTCTCGTTCATGATAAGCAGCGATTGCGAGTTCCAAGGCGAGAGCGAGGTCACGACGTCTTGCAACCGGCGGTATTGCGAATACAGCGTCGTGGACGGCGATGCGATCAAATCCAGGTGATGCAAGCGTATCTCGTTGAGGATGGTTTGATCGTTCGGGATGATGTTGAACTCGACGCGTTCGAGTTTGGGGCGCCCCTTGAAGTACAGATCGTTACGCGCGAGCACGATCTTGCGCCCGCGATCCCATTTCACAAATTTGAACGGTCCCGTGCCTATCGGCGCGGCGTTAAACGGCACTTGGTTTATGGACGCATACCGCGCAAGGACGTGACCGGGAAGGATCGGCTTGCCGCCCTCCTGGAGCGGCGTGAAGAACTTCGTGACGAACGGCGGATACCGCCGGCGCAAATGCACGACGACCGTGTACGGATCGGGCGTGCCGATCGAGGCGACCTCGGTGTAGCCTTCGCGGTGCAGCGTGTTGTTGTTGCGGTTTATGACGGCTTCCCACGAAAATTTTACGTCCGCGGACGTCATGGGCACGCCGTCGTGCCAGCGCACGTTGCGGTGCAGGTGATAGATGTACGTCTTGCCGTCCTTGGAGATGCCGCCGTTCGCGAGCGTCGGAACTTCGGTCGCGAGATCGCCTTCCAGCTCTCCCCGATCGTTGGCGACGATGAGATACGAGTAGATCATCGACGAGAGAAAGTACACTAAGTCCATCGTCGAGAGATACTCGTTCAAGTTGTCGGGATCGGAGATATCTGCAAAACGCAGGACGTGCGGCACGGTCCAGTCGTGCCGTGCGCCGGCCGTTGTGGTTGCCGTACGCGTGCAGCCCGTTGCGAGCCACGCAACGAGCAGCAGCAGCGCCGTGAATCGCCTCTTCATGACCGGACGGTTCGAGGGGAAGCGGCCTTTTCCCAGAATCCAGCGCCTCCTATGCAGACGAAGGAACGCGCCGATATCGGCGTTTTTGGTGGTTCGGGATTCTATTCGCTTATCGAGAATGCCCGTGAAGTCGCGATCGAGACGCCGTATGGGGCGCCCAGCGACAAGGTAGCCCTAGGCGAGATCGCCGGAAAGCGCGTGGCGTTTCTGCCGCGCCACGGCAAAGATCACCGCTTCCCCCCGCACACGATCAACTACCGCGCGAATCTCTACGCGATGAAGATGCTGGGCATCAAACGCATTATCGCACCGACTGCGTGCGGCTCGCTCAAACCCGAGGTAAAACCGGGTTCGATGGTCGTGGCCGATCAAGTGGTGGACCGCACGACGGGACGCACCGACACGTTCTACGACGGCCCGATTACCACGCACGTGAGCTTCGCGGATCCCTATTGCCCCACGATGCGCCCGATCGCCATCGACGCGCTCCGGTCCCTGGATATCGACACGCACGAGCGCGGCACGATCGTGGTCATTCAAGGGCCGCGGTTCTCGACGCGCGCGGAGTCGCGGTGGTTTTCGGCCGCCGGATGGGAAGTAATCAACATGACCCAATACCCGGAGTCGTATTTGGCGCGCGAGCTGGAGATGTGCTACGTGAACATCTCGCTCATCACCGATTACGACGTCGGATTGGAAGGCGTGGGCGGCATCGAGCCGGTCTCGCACCACGAAGTCATCGAGGTCTTCAACAAAAACAACGCGCGCGTGAAAGACGGCATCTACCGCATCATCGAGAAGCTCGACGTGAACGCGGACTGCAAATGCCTGCACGCGCTGGAAGGAGCGCGGGCTTAACGTTATGCGTATGGGCGGGCAGCGTTTGGATCTGATGCTCTATGTTCAAGCGCTGCCGCTCTATGCGCGCAATTTGGGCGTCCTATTGCCGCCGCTGATTGCGGCGGCGATCGGCGTCGGCCTGCGCTATCTTTCAGGCCCGCTTTTTGAAGGCGTCGCCGGCGCGGGCTATCCAATCATTGCGTTCATCATCAACGTCGTCTATGGGTTTGCGTTTGCGGTCTCGGTGATTTTGGCCGATGATGCGTGGCGGAACGGCCACGGGAACTTGCGCAGCGCATGGGATCGAGCCCGCCGCAAAGCCGGCGACATCATCATGGTGGTAATCGGCTTCTATTTTCTGATTTACATTGCCGGATTGATCGGCGGCATTCTGGGCCCGATTCTCAGTCAGGCGCTGAGCGCGCTGGCCGTGTGGGCGTTCATCTATGCAATTCCTGCGACCGCGATTGGCGGCGTGCCCGCAGGCGGCGCGTTTTCCGCATCGCTTCAAGCTGCTCGCCGGTATCCGCTCCCGACGGCCATTCTGGTAATCGTGTCGCTCGTCGTATGGTTCGGTCTTGCGATCTACGCGCCGGCGAGCGTAGGGCCGTTTGTGGGCCCGGGCTACGACGTCGCCAATGTGATTTTGACATCGCTGGCGCTGGGATACATCGCGCTCATCGTCGCGCGGCAATACTCGGGCTTCGCCTTTCGCTTCTGGTAGTTAGCGCGCCGCGCCGGTGACGGCCATGCGCACGATCTCGCCTACCAGCGCCGGGCTTACATTGGTGCGCGCCAGACGCTGCGCTTCGGTGATTTTGGAGAGCACGCCGGCGCCTGCATCGCCCGGAAGCGACGGCAACGCTTTGAGGCGCGGCCCATAATCCACCGCGAGGAGCGGCGCATCGTTCCTGGCACCCGAGAGCGCGACCCAATCGCGCACCAGCGTCTTTACTATTTCGAGGCCTTCATCGAGCGTTTCGCGCGTTGCCCACGCATCGGCGGGCGTCGCGCCTTCGGCCGCGGCAAAAAACCAGGAGGCGACTTGTCCGCGAAGCTGCTCCTCGTCATCCGCAAGCGCGGCAAGCGCGCGCGAAACAGAACCTTGCGCCAGCGACGCGCCGAGCTCCGCGCGATCCGCGTCCAAACCTTTATCGCGCAGAATCTGCGCGACTTCCGCATGACGCAGAGCGGCAAACCGGATCTCGATGAGGCGCGAGCGGATCGTGCGCAGCAAACGCGCCGGCGTGGAGGTCGTGAGCAGCAGCACGACGCTCGCGGGCGGCTCTTCAAAAAATTTCAGCAGAGCGTTCGCCGCCGCCGGCGAGGCGAAATCGATATCGCCGAGGACGAACACGCGAAATCCGCCCGCATACGATTGCAGCGAGAGCTGACGCACGAGATCGCGCGACGTCGTCGCTTCGCTTTCGTGAAATCCCAGCGCGTCGTCGGTGTCGCCGATCTTCAGCGCGCCGGTGCTTTCAAGGAAATCGGGATGGCGCGTATCTTCCTTGCCGATGAGCCGGCACGATCCGCATGTGCCGTCGTAGCCGAGTACGCCGTGTTCGCGGGGCGCCTCGCAGAGCAGCGATTGCGCGAGCGCGCGCGCGAACGTTTTCTTGCCCACGCCGGCCGGCCCGGTGAACAGGTAGCCGTGGGCAATGGTCTCGCGCGTGAGCCGGGAGAAGAATTGTTTGGGGCCTTCCGCCCCGGTGACGTCG